>JBGCFH010000184.1:0-31254 GCA_045106825.1 Saprospiraceae bacterium
CAATTTTTACAATTGTCGAAGCGAAACGAGATGATTTTTTGGGTGGCGTTCCGCAATGTGCTGCTCAAATGTTGGGTGCAACACAGTTTAATGTTTTAGATGGAAAAGAATTAGATAGGATTTATGGTTGTGTTACGGATGGTACAGAATGGTTATTTTTAAGATTAGAAAATAAGATTTTAACGATTGATGATAAAACCTATTTCACAAAAGATTTAGAAATCTTGCTGGGCGTTTTTAATATTATTATTAACGAAAGTTTGTAATCAATTATATAGATTTTTGAAAGGACTTTGTCGATTTGGCAAAATCCTTTTTGTTTTAATAACATGATATTTTAATAATTGGTATCTTGTATTTCTTTTAATGTAAAAATATTATAATGAAACTTATTTTACTAACTTGAAGTTTCTGAATAAAAAATTATGGAGGACAAGGGCAAATATCCATTTTCAAAAACACAGTGGGAAAATTGTATTGAAGTATTGAGCTTTCTGAAAGAGGATCCATTCAATAATCCTGACAATCAACTATTTGGTACGCTCATAACGAAAATTCATAAAAAAGCTAAAAAAGCAAAGCGTCAACAGCCAGATGAGGAAGCAAACAAAGCGGATATTGAACTTGGTAAAAAAAGTGTAATTGTCAAGAATGCTCTTAACAATCAGACAACCTATACTGCTGGAACTTATGAACAGAAGGCGTACCAAACGCTTAAAAATAAAAAAAACTGTTATTGCTGCACTGATGCTTATAATCAAATGCACTTTTATTATCATAGACTTTGTCCTACTTGTGCCGAAGAACATTACAATTATAGATTTACAGATATTGACTTAAAGGGAAGAAACGTAATTCTTACAGGTGGAAGAGTTAAAATTGGATATGCAACTGCATTAAAATTGCTGGAAAGTGGAGCTAATTTGACGATAACAACAAGGTTTCCTGCATTAGCATTAGAAGATTTTCAGAAAGAAAAAAATTATGAGCATTGGAAAAATAGGTTGTTTATTTATGGTTTAGATTTAAGAAATTTGAAAGCTATTAAGGCTTTTATTGATTTTTATAAACAAAAACATCAATCGCTTGATATTTTGATTAACAATGCTGCTCAAACGGTCAAATATCCTAATAATTATTACGAACCGTTGATAGCGAAAGAACAAAAATTATTAGAGATAAATAATAAGAAATTACCGCTTATCGCAAATGATACAGCAATTTTTCAATCATCGAATTCATTATTATCTAATAAAATTCTTAGTGAAGCAGAAATTCAACTCAATCGATTTGGACAGCCAGTAGATGAACGATTAAAAACAAGTTGGAATAGCAATTTAGAGGAAATTTCTATTTTTGAATTAATTGAAGTGAATTTAATCAACCAAATTGCACCGTATATTTTAATAAAAGAATTGTTACCTTTAATAAAGGCTTCCTCAAATCAGTTTAAGTTTATCGTCAATGTGACATCAACAGAAGGTATTTTTAATCATTCTAACAAATCTACCTATCATCCACATACGAATATGACAAAAGCAGCTTTGAATATGATGACACATACTTCTGCCAGAGATTTCAAAAAATATAATATCTCGATGAATAGTGTTGATGTAGGTTGGATATCAACAGGTGCAATTGAACCTTTACGAAAAAAACAATTCGAAGAAGGTTATGTTCCGCCATTAGATTCCGTCGATGGAGCTTCAAGGATTTTTCATCCAATTATTGATACCTTGAAAAATAATAAAATATCGCTTACAGGATATTTGTTAAAGAATTTTCGAGTAAAACCTTGGTAAGTTTTTCACAGGCTGTTAGCTTAAATGGAAGAGCACCTGCTCGTCACGCAGGAGATACGAGTTCGAATCTCGTACAGTCTGATTTTTGTTTTGAATAATATGAAATTAAGTAATTATATTAAATTTTAGCAGACTGTTAGTGTAATTGGAAACACGTTTGTCTCATAAACAGGAAATGCAGGTTCAAATCCTGTACAGTCTGTTTTTTTCAAAATTAATAATTTGAGTAATCAGTAGATTAGAAAAATAATGACGTAAGATATTAAATTTTTTGAAGCAGACTGTTAGCACAAAATGGAAGTGTACCTGTTTGACGCGCAGAAGGTGCGGGTTCGAATCCCGTACAGTCTGTTTTTTTCAAAATTAATAATTTGAGTAATCAGTAGATTAGAAAAATAATGACGTAAGATATTAAGTTTTTTGAAACAGACTGTTAGTGTAATGGGAAGCACGCCTGGTTTTCATCCTGGTAATACGGGTTCGAGTCCCGTACAGTCTGTTTTTTCAATCCATGGTGTTTAATAACCTTTGAGTATAAAAAAATTAAATCTTATATCAAGGACTGTTGGTGTAATTCGAAACATACTGGATTGCAAATCCAGGGCTGCGGGTTCAAATCCCGTACAGTCCTCTTTTATTTCAGAAAATAAGATTTAGAAGTTTTACTTGACATTTTTAATAAAATTATTAACAAACGTTTCTAATCAATTATATAGAAATTTTAAAGGACTTTGTCGATTTTGGCAAAGTCCTTTTTGTGTTTTAACAGCATCGTGTTTGAATAACTTGTATCTTGTAGTATCTTTTAATCTAAAATAAATCCTATGATGAAATCTAATTTAGTTCTATTTTTTGTGTTGTGGAGTTTCATGAGTTTTGGTCAAAAATCGGCTAATACAGAATGTGAACTTAAAGTTCCTCCAGCATGTTTTCCGCAAGGTGATTTTTTATCAACGGAAATAGATGGCAAATTTGAAAATTTATTTCCGCCTCAAGTGATGAAGGAAAAGGGTTTTACTAAAATTATCATCAAAACGATTGAAAACAATAAACGGCCTTCGATAAAAATACAAAGTACAAATACGACAACATATTATTTGAATCCAGATGGTTTTGTTACAAAATGGCATTTAAAGAATAATCGAATATTTTCATACGAACGAAATGAAGATAATTCATTAAAAACGTACAGTGAGTCACGAATTGAGGAAGATGGTTCGACTTTAGA
This sequence comes from Saprospiraceae bacterium, assembly GCA_045106825.1. GTDB lineage: Bacteria > Bacteroidota > Bacteroidia > Chitinophagales > Saprospiraceae > CAWVWD01. The sequence continues at coordinate 3,031 of JBGCFH010000184.1, forward strand.
TGAATATCGTTATACGAAAGAAAACGATAAGATATTTATTAAGAGGACTTTATACATTTATGATAATATAAAAGAACTTATCTCTGAAACGCCACAAGACCATGAAGTCATTCAATTTGATTCCAAAAATAGAGTTATTGAAGTGAAGGAATTATTATATAGTCAGCCGATAAGAACCTATTCTTATAATGATTCGTTGTTCTTCAGAGTGAAACAAATGGATAATCACCCTGAAGTTTTGGATACACTTTTTTTTAATAAACAATGGCAACCTATTTCAAATAAATTTTATAATGCTAACATAAATTTTGGACATGAATCTACACTAAAATATAGTCAAGATAACAAAATTGTATTTCAACAAAAAAATAGTATTAAGAATGCAAAAGGTGATATTGACAATATTTATTTTCAATATAAATTTCTTTATACAGAAGATGGTTTGTTAGATAAAATAATAAGAACGAATGAAAATTGTACGTATCAGGTTTATTATTACACTGAATAAATTTATTATCTAATCAAAATATAAATCTATGAAAATCAACCTGTTAATTTTTTCCATCTTATTAAGTATTGCCGTTTTTGGACAAAATCCTGAACAGACTTACGAATTACCTTTATCTTCTAAAGGTATTTTTAAGTTTACGAATCATAATCAACTATTTGAGCTTTTTCCAAAAGATTTGATGCAAAAAAATGGAATCAAATCTGCTGTTATTTTTAAAGAAAAAGATGCTGATGTTCCGTCTCTACATATTGGTCAAGAACCTGATTTTGAATTTGACTTTGATAAAAATGGTTACTTATCCAAAAGTCAAGAAATTGGTAAAATATTTCATTATAAAGATGGAAAAATTACGTTAGAACAAACAATGTACAGAGGATTTAGTGGTAATACTTGGCAATGGTTTCTTGATGAAAAACAAGATGAACAATATACGATTTCTAATAATCAAATTATTCGGCTAATAAAGGGAAAAATCGAAGATTATACACTTGATGAATTTGGAGAAAGTGCTGATTCTACGAAAAATGAACCAACAATTACCTTTTTGAAGTATTATGATAATGACTATTTTGATGAACTCAACCGATTGATAAAAAACGAAAAATACACGTTACGTAATGAGAAGAAAGGTAAAACTTTTGAAACAATTATTCATTACAATAATGAAAATTATTTTGCCGTAATAGAACATGCTCGACCTGGCAACAACAAAGATACTGTGTTTTTTGACACACAATGGCGACCAGTTAGATCTGCTCGAAGTTGGCGTTTTGTGCCTTCTTTTTTTCAAAATATTACTTATAATGATAATAATCAAATCATTCGATATCAAGAAGAAACTTTTAAACCATATTCTAAAGAAAAACCAAACGAGCGAGGACTTATTGAAAAACGGCAATTACAACATGAAGGCGAAGTGATTGACTTTACTTGTCGTCTTGTTTTTGATGATATTTCATTTCATTATAATGATGACGGTTTTTTAGAAAAAATAATTCAAACAACCGATCAAGGAACTTGTGAATATCGTATTTATTATTATCGTAAATAGTTCGCCTAAAGTTTTTTTACTACAAAGTAAAATCAAATATTTATTTGGAAATAAATATTTATTCAAATTAAATTATTGTTTATGATAATTAATTGTAATTAAATACTGAAAATAAATATTATTATTTTGTGAATTGTTTTGTGAATTGTTTTGTGAATTATTTTACGAATTGTTTTGAAATATTAAAAAAACACTTACCTTGCGGCTGATTTTTTTCTCTATGTTTTAGGAATTCGTTAAAGAGCAATTAACCATATTTTATACTAAAAAATGCAATACTAAGAGGAAAATTTCTCATTAGCACAACAAATTGAAAGGGTTGCCGAAAGCAACCCTTTTTTATATTATTAAAATTTGATTTTTTAAAGTTTTTTAATCAGCAATAACTGTTGATTTGTTGTAAAGAGGAAGTGTAAAAATAAAAGTTGTTCCTTTGTTTAAAACTGATGTAAAATGAATTTCTCCACCATGATTATCAACTATTTTTTTACAAATCGCTAAACCAATTCCTTGTCCCGGTTTTGCCTTAGAAGCAAGTCTTTTGAATGGTAAAAAGATATGTTTTTGATATTGTTCCTCTATTCCTATTCCATTATCTTTTAGATAAAATCTTACCATATCATTTTCAGCATATTCAAACGATAATTCTATAATCGGTGTAGTTTTGCAGAACTTAATCGCATTACTAATTAAATTCTGAAGTAACTGCAAGATTGATGTCGGATTACCTTTTATACAGGGAAATTCATCAGTAAAAATGATTTGAGCATTTGCCTCTTCAATATCATCTTTCAAGTTTAAACTTACTAATTTGAGTATCTTTTGAAAATCTATCAACTCAAGTTCTGCTTCTTCTTGACCAACTCTTGCATATTCCAAGGAGTTCGTAATCACATCATTCATTTGCTTAATTCCGGTAACAATAAACGTTATGAAATCATTCGCATCGTTATCTAATTTATTATAATAACGACGCTTTAGCAATTGAGCAAAACTCGAAATAGTTCGTAAAGGACTTTTTAAATCATGTGAAGCAATGTAGGAAAACTGTTCTAATTCATTATACGAATTTTCTAATTTTTTGAGATTTTTCTCGATAATTGTTTTTTGTTCAATTAATTGATAATTAGCTGTTTGTAAGTCTTTTTTATGATTTTCCAAATCCTTAATAGTCGCATTAAGAATATTAGTCGCAATTTCTTTATCTTTCTGAATACGCATCAACATAAACTCATCTCGGTCAAGTTTTTTATCCATTTTACGGAAAATACTTAAAAGACGCTTTTTTTCAGCATCATTAACCGATGTAAGTTGACTAACAACTTCCAAATATGTTTGTTGATATTTACTCATATAATCTATATCCTGTAATTCGTCCTATTCCTGTATATTATCCATATGAGACATCAATATACCAAATGATTTATCATATTTTGATTTTTTTTCAAAATATAGGCAATTATTTTTAGATGTAACATGAAAAAAATTTAAAAGAAAAGTTGTGGCTTTTTATTTACGGTAATAAATTTATTGTCTTTGTTACGAAACTATTAACCATTAGTTGCCATTAATATTTGTTTAATGGCAACTAACTCCAATTCTTATTTTTCTTTTAAAGTCACTAATGAACAAGTTTCATTATGAAATTCACAAACGCCATTTGGTGTATTTCCAATCTCACCATAAGCTAAAAATCCAACCATTGGTTTTTCCCAATAATTGTATAATCCATTAATTTCATCCTCAATCAATGGCCCAAAAGCACCATGACGACCTTTGCAAGAAAATAAAATCAAAGCATCAGCTTCAGGAGCATTATTTTTTAGACTTTGGAACTCTTCCACAGTTTGTTCTATCACTTCAAAACCAGGAGAATTAGAAAATCGAAACTTATCACCTTCTTTCACGCCACCCATTAAGGTAATCGAACCGTCATCTTCATTCAATACCAAAGGAGAACGCAAAATAGTATCGTTGTCTCGAATAATTTGTAATGGATAATTTGTTTGAAGTGTCACTAAACTTTCTAAAGAGTTAGACTTGTCATTTAAACCAAAATAACGAGTAAATACATCATATGCACGTTCATTATCTATTTCATAGATAATATGGCCGTTTGATTTAGTAATTGTTTTTTCTACACCAATAGCCTCCCAGCCACTTAATGCCATTCCTCTCATCTCTACTTTATCTGTATTTATTGCAAGTACAATTGAACCTTTGTCTGTAATTATTTTATGAGAGAATGCTAACGTTTTTTGCATTTGTAAGTCATCACCTGCCAAACCACCATACATTGGAATCTCTTTACCAATAGCATCTTTGATTCCATCTACAATACTCGCAGCGTCTACACCAAAACCGCCAGTCATTATTAAGAGACCTAAATTATCAAAAGTATCTTTAATCTCAGTTCCAACTCTTAAAGCATTTGCGTAAGATGTTGTTCCGTGATCAACTTCTTGAATAAAATAAAAATCACGATTAATATCCAATAACATAATTGCAATAGACTCTTCTATTAGTTCATCATCCACAATTTCACCAGCAGTTGTACAACCCACAAAATCAATATCGTATTGATTACATAAGTTTTTAATTGCTTCTATATTTTGTTTAATCGAACAAAATATAATTGCTAATGTTGGTTTAAAATCACTTGAAAGATTAGCAAAAGTATCTTGAACCTCCGTAATTGATGCTGCTTGTATTGATATAGACTTCATTTATATGTTAATTTTTGAATTAAATAATCGGTAGACTAAATCAATTACAATAGTTGTTCCTATTTATATATATTTATTTAATATGCTAAAAATCAAATCTTTATGTTTAATTAAGTTGTAAAACAAAATAACTAAATTAATCTTAAATTCAATATTTAAAACCTTTATATTCAATTATTTAAATACCCAAATAAGTATTATTTTGTATTAATAAGTAGATAAATAGAATTTATAAATTTTATGATTCAATTAGAAAAACGATAATACTCGTATAAATTTATCATTATTAATAATAATTTGCGTACCATTCAAAATAAAGAAAGCTATGACAAACGAAGAAAGAACGGAGATATTAAAGTATCTACAAACAAGCAGAATAAATTTACTCAATATCGTTACAGACATTGATAATAATGACTTTATGAGAAAGCCCTTGTACTTCGATAGAATCAACATAATTTATAAACATTTGATTTACAATTATTTATAAATCCTGTAAAATCCTGTTAATTCTGTCGAAGCACTTACTTATTCTGATTCCGCTCATTCCACCGATTTCTAACCCAGTTCGGAATAATAATCGCACCAAAAACAAGATAGCTATAATACGAAAACAGTCGCCAAAACAAGGCAATCACCAACGCAAACATGCTCGGAATATATCCAAACATAAACGCTTGAAAAGCCAATTCTGCAAATCCTGCTCCGCCAGGACTTGGAAAAAACATGATGAGCATAAACATCGTTTGCAACTTTGAGTAGAATAACAAAATGAGATTGGTGTCGCTTTGAAGTGTCGGAACTAAGGCAATAATAATCGCCAAAATCAAGGTGAATTTACAAATCCACGCTCCAAAAGTCGAACCTAAAGCAGCTAAATGATAACGAATTGATTTCGTTCGGATTTCTTGCGAGGTGAGTAAAATGTCGTTTCCTAATTGTTCCGCTTTTGTTTTGAATCGCTTTAAGAATGGTAGTTTGCAACAAAGAATCAGTAACGAACGGATTTTTTTTGGATTAATAAAAATTCCCCAACTTAATAGAATACTGTACGAAATCATTAAAACATAAGTCGTTATCAAAATAATTTCCGCTCCTAATGTTCCAAAAAACTGTGCATCGTCAGAAGGAATAATATGTTGACCAAAGGAAAAATATAAAATCGGAAGACCAATTAAAAAGAAAATCGCATCTAAAATAATCGTATAAACGACGATTGTTGCCGTTTTTGCGGTCGATAATTTTTCTTGTGCCAATACAATCAACGCAACCGCAGAACCGCCAATACTTGTCGGTGTAACGGCTGAACTAAATTTCCAAATAAAAATTAATTCGATAGATTTCCGAAAGTTAAATTCGGTATCGGAGAGAACGTAAAGTCGAAGGGCAAAAAATAAATGTTCAATAGCAACAACACAAAGACTAATAATCAACCAAATCAAAGTGTGTTGAGTCCAAGATATTTTTTGAAATTCTTGTAGATCAAAATTCGAGATAAACAAATAAACAACAATCCCAAGCCCAATTAGAATTGGCAAAATGATTTGAGATTTTTTAATTGTTAGTTGTTCACCGTTGTTAGTCATCGGATGAGTTCTTATAGCTTTTCGAATGGTATATCAAATATTGATTTTTATAAAACGACTCAGCTTATGACTTCTGATGAGGTTGTTTCTTGCTTACGAGAAATCCAAAAATTATTCACACCTTCTCCGATGATAATGCCCAATTCTTGTAATTGCAACAAATCTAATAAAGCCAAGAATGTAAAAATCGCATGAACTCGGTTTTCACATTGTCCAAAAACATATTTGAAATCTGCTTTTTCTTCTCTTATCACAATATTTAACAAAAATTCCTTCTGTCCTCGAATCGTATAATCGTAACGGACAACTTTATGTTTGATTTCTCGATTTGCTTCATCAAAACGAACTAAAATATTTTGAAAGGTCGTCAATAACTTATATAAAGTTAAAGATTCTAATTCTGCATCGACTAAAGCCTTTTCGGCAATAATTTTTAGTTCTTTTTTCGAGTTTCCTCGTAATTTTTTTTGTGAACGTTCCTTTTCTAATGCTCGTAAATCATCTAATACAGCTTTGTATCGACGATATTCCAGAAGTCGCTCCACCAACGCTTCACGAGGATCAATCTCATTGCCATCGTCATCCAGTTCTTTTCGAGGCAACAACATCTTCGACTTAATCTTCATCAACGTCGAAGCCACCAAAATAAACTCACTCGCCAAATCAATATTCATAGATTCCATTACTCGAATATATTCCAAAAAGTCATTCGTCACTTTCGCAATCGGAATATCATAAACGTCCAACTCATCTCTTTCTATAAAGAAAAGCAACAAGTCAAAAGGCCCTTCAAATTCTGGTAATTTTATGTTGTACAATTTTTGGTGATTGGTGATTGGTGATTGGTGATTAGTTCCGATTTGCTCAAAATTAATTACGAATCGCCAGGTATTGAATTTTTTTGTTGATGAAGAATGAGGGCAAAGATACGATTTATTGAGGATTTGGGGATTGGTAATTTTTAAATTAAGTCGAAGTAAGGAAATTAGAATGAATTGTGTTATAGTCTATTTTAATCTTTTTCATAAAAAACACGAAACAATATTACAAAACATAAAAAAAAACTAAATTTAACTTTCTGAAAAAATAAGTAATTCACAAAAAATAACAAACTCATGCCTTTAAGCTGGAATGAAATAAAATCTCGTGCCGTAACTTTTACCAACGAATGGAAAAACGAAGAACAAGAACACGCAGAAGCTAAATCCTTTTGGGACGATTTCTTTAAAGTCTTTGGAATTTCAAGACGTAGAATTGTAACTTTCGAGAAATCCGTAAAAAAGCTAAATAATAAACAAGGTTTTATTGACTTGTTTTGGTCGGGAACATTGTTAGTCGAACACAAATCGAAAGGAAAAAATTTAGACAAAGCTTACGACCAAGCTTTAGGTTATTTTCATGGTTTGAAAGAACATGAATTGCCTCGTTATGTGTTGGTTTCTGACTTTGAAAATTTTAGATTATTTGATTTAGATAAAGATACCAAACACGAATTTACGATACACGAATTTATTAATAATATTCATCTATTTGGTTTTATAGCAGGTTACGAACAACGGACTTATAAAGATGAAGATCCTGTCAATATTAAAGCGGCGGAACTCATGGGAAAACTCCATGATAAGCTGAAAGCTGTCGGTTATACAGGACATGATTTAGAAGTCTATTTAGTCCGTTTATTGTTCTGTTTGTTTGCAGAAGATACAGGGATTTTTGAGAAAAGTAGATTTCAAGAATATATTGAATTGCATACCAAAGAAGATGGCAGCGATTTAGCAATGCATTTGGCTCAAATATTTCAAGTCTTAGATACGCCAAAAGAAAAACGCCTTGATAATCTTGATGAAAGTTTAAGTCAATTTCCTTATGTCAATGGCTTATTGTTTACCGAAAATTTACGCTTTGCATCTTTTGATAGTGCGATGCGTGAAAACTTACTAAAAGCGTGTCGCTTAGATTGGGGCGGAATTTCACCAGCGATTTTTGGTTCTATGTTTCAAGCGGCAATGGACAGTCAAGAACGTAGAAATTTGGGCGCACATTTTACGTCTGAAAAAAATATTCAAAAACTTATTCGCCCATTATTTTTAGATGAATTGTATGCTGAGTTTGAAAAGATAAAAGACAATTCTAAAAAGCTAAACATATTTCATCATAAGTTAGCGACTTTAAAATTCTTTGACCCAGCGTGTGGAAGTGGCAACTTTTTGATTATCACTTATCGAGAGTTGAGAGATTTAGAAATCCAAGTCTTACAAGCCTTACATAAAACTGGACAAGGTTTTTTGAATGTTGGTGATATTATTTTAGTCAATGTGAATCAGTTTTATGGCATCGAAATAGACGAATTTGCATCACAGATTGCTCAAGTCGGAATGTGGCTAATTGACCATCAAATGAACCTCAAAGTATCTGAAATATTCGGACAATATTTTGTTCGTTTACCGTTGAAACAATCGGCTACGATTGTGTATTCAGATGCACTTGAAATTGACTGGAATGATGTCGTACCAAATAATAGTTTATCTTATATTATTGGTAATCCTCCATTCATAGGTTCTAACATAATGAAAAAGGAACAACGTAAACAAATTGTAAATATTTTTAATAAAAAGTCAGGAGGAGGCACATTAGATTATGTAGTTGGTTGGTATATTTTAGCTGCAAAATATATTCAAAATACAAAAATAAAGGCTGCTTTTGTTTCAACTAATTCGATTGTTCAAGGTGAACAAACAAGCCTACTTTGGGGATTATTACAAAATGAATATAAAACTAAAATTCATTTCGCTCATCGAACTTTTAAATGGAATAATGAAGCTAAAGGAAATGCGGCAGTTTATTGTGTAATAATTGGTTTTGCTAACTTCGATAACTCTAATAAAATAATTTTTGATTATGAAGATATTAAAGGCGAAGCTCAAGCGATTAAAGCCAAAAACATTAATGCGTATTTAGTTGATTCTAAAAATATCTTGATAAATAAAAGTACAAAACCTATTTGTAATGTTCCAACTATAATGAAAGGTAATTACTATGCTAAAAGTAAAGGTTTAATTGTTGAAGAAAAAGATTTACCTTTTTTATTAGAAAATGAACCAAATTCTAAAAAATGGATAAAAAAATTAATAGGTGCAAGTGAATTTATTAATAATAAAAAAAGGTATTGTCTTTGGTTGATTGATTGTCCGCCTAATGAATTAAGAAAAATGCCTTTGGTGATGGATAGAATTAATCAAGTAAGAGAAGATAGATTAAAAAGTACGGATAAAGCAATGCAAAACCTTGCACCTACACGTTTTAGGGAAATGAATAACCCTTCAAGTTGTCTTATCATTCCTGTTGTATCATCTGAAAATAGAAAATATATTCCAATGGGATTTATTGGTAAAGATACTATTTCAACTAATAGTAATTTGATAATGCCAAATGCGGAAATATTCCATTTTGGAATACTAATATCAATAATGCACATGAGTTGGGTAAAATACACTTGTGGTCGTTTAAAAAGTGATTTCCGTTATTCTAAAAATATCGTTTATAACAACTATCCTTTTCCAAAAGAGCCGAGCGATAAAAACCGCAAAAAAGTAGAAAAAGCCGCACAAAAAGTATTAGATGTTCAAGCGGAATTTCCCGAAAGTAGTTTAGCGGATTTGTATGATCCGTTAGCGATGCCGCTGAAGTTAGTCAAAGCACATCAAGCTTTAGATAAAGCGGTGGATTTGTGTTATCGTCCACAGGCTTTTACAAATGAACGTAATCGGATTGAGTTTTTATTTGATTTGTATGAACAATATACAGCACCGTTGATGGTCGTAGATAAGAAGAAAGGGAAACGGAAGAAGTAAGTCTTTTCGTAGAAATTCTTGTTTTATAAAAGATAGAAAATTAAATAATAAAAACCTCCGATAATCCTACTTTACCGCCAACGTAACACGTAGGACTTCGGAATTATCAAAGGCTTTTATTATACAAATATATAATTGAAAGTGATATTAAACAATACATTTTGGTACATTTCGATACATTTTGACGTGTGAAATGAGAATTTTGTGCTTTGACAAGTATTATTATAACTAATTGAGTTTAAATTAATCGGAATATTTTATTAGAAATATTTCGTCAATTTAAGCTCAATTGACTTATCCTTTCAACTCTTGCACCGCCAACCAAGCCATCAAACCAGTACTTAATTCCAACGCACTTTCGTCAATATCAAAAGTCGTTGTATGAACAGGTGACGTAATACCTTTCGCTTTGTTTCCAGTTCCCAAACGATAAAACGTAGCAGGAATTTGTTGTGAATAATAAGAAAAATCTTCGACAGAATCATAAGATAAATGTTGTCGTACATTTATTTTTTAGAAAATGATGAACAGGATATTTGAGTGAGGGAAAGTGTTGTATTAGATGATTAAGTAAAAACGTGGCTCGAAACAAAGTTTCGAGCCACTTTTACAATTTTATTTAATTTTATAAGAAATTTTCAATAATGCTTCGGCGGTATGAATTCTTGTAAGTGTTCGATTATTCGATAATTTCCGAGTACTTACATAGGCATTCATTCCAACTGACCATTTATCATTTATCTTATAATCTAATAAAGTTGTCAACCCAAATTGATATTTATATTGCTCGAATCCTGTATCAATATCATTTGTGGAATCAAAAATTACAAACGTATTTCTAATACCCGCAAACCATCGTAAACGATTATCTTTTACTCTTTTAGGAAAATAAATATCATTGGAAAACAAGAACTGTTTTAGAAATCTATCTTGCCCAAATGCTCTATAAGATAAATTTGTTTGTGTAGCAAGATACATTGTTTCTTCTAAAACATTGAATGTTTTAGTTTCATAAGTAACACCTAAACTACTCGCAAAATTTACATCATTATAATATCCAATAAATCCCCACAAATAACTATTTTCTTCTGGAAAATTAAGATGTCCTCGTAGATAATATGTAATATTATTTCCTGTATTAAGATTTATTGCGATTCTATCTTGTCCGTAAGAAAGTGTGATTGAACAGATTAAAGAAATTGTTAATAATAATTTTTTCATGACCTAATTTTTTAAACCTGCTAAAAATTCCTCAACTCCTGCACCGCCAGCCAAGCCATCAAACCAGTACTCAACTCCAACGCACTTTCGTCAATATCAAAAGTCGTCGTATGAACAGGCGACGTAATACCTTTCGCTTTGTTTCCAGTTCCCAAACGATAGAACGTAGCAGGAATTTGTTGTGAATAATAAGAAAAATCTTCTGCTGTCATTCGAATCGGTAAATCAACGACATTTTGTTCGCCTAAATAATCAATCGCAAAATCCTTAACTTTAGCCGTTAACGGTTCATTATTATACAAGCAAGGATAACCTTTCATAATATTGAAATCGCACTTTCCACCCATTGCTTCTACGATTCCAACGCCCATTTTGTACATTTTATCGTGAGCAACCATTCGCCATTTTTCATTCATACAGCGAAAAGTACCTTTTATTTTTACTTCGTTCGGAATAATATTCGTTGAACCTTCAGCGATAATACTACCAAAAGTCAATAACGCAGGAACGGTCGGATTCATTTGTCGGCTAATCACTTGTTGCAACGCAGAAATCATTTGAGCCGCAATCGTAATCGGATCCACACAATCTTGTGGTAAAGCACCATGTCCACCTTTACCTTTGACGGTAATATAAATTTCGTCTGCCGAAGCCATATACATTCCACCTTTCAGACCGATTTTTCCAGCTTCTAAAGGCGGATGAACATGTTGTCCGAAAATACTTGTCGGAGCAGGATTTTGTAAAACACCTTCTTTAATCATAATCGACGCACCTCCAGGAAGACGTTCTTCGGCAGGTTGAAAAATCAATTTTACCGTTCCTTCAAAGTCCGATTTGATTTGATTCAAAATCCGAGCAGTTCCCAGAAGCGAAGCCGAATGCACATCGTGACCACAAGCATGCATGACACCTTGATTTTTGGATTTGTACGGCACATCATTCGCTTCCACAATCGGTAACGCATCAATATCGGCACGTAAAGCGATGACTTTTTTATCAGGATTTTTTCCTTTAATCAAACCTACAACACCATTTTCTGCAACACCATGTTCATAATCAATACCTAACACATCTAACTGATTGGCAATGTATTTTCCAGTTTTCACTTCTTGATATGACAATTCAGGATTTGCATGAATATGTCGTCGAATACCAATCGTATCGTTATGTATTTCCTTCGCTAATTCTTTTATTAACTTTTTCATTATTCTCATATTTAAAGGGTCGGACGCTTTGAAAGCGTCCGATCCTTTTTCACCAATAAAAAAAGGGATTGCCCAAAATTAGACAATCCCAAAATAATCAACTAAAAAAACGAATCTTTAAACCATCTTTTTGATGATTTTCCACAAAGCCAAGGCTTTATGTTGAATATTTTAAAGAGTTGAGTGATTTAACTTGCAACCCGTTTATTTTAAATTTTCAATACTGCTATTAATGAATGCTGTTAAGTCTGCACCTTTCAACATTCCTTGATTTAATAATGCTAAGTTATATAAATATTTAGCAATTTCCCCTTGTTTTTCCTCATTTTCTGCTTTCAAAAGCTGATTTCCAACAATTGCATGATTCGTATTTACGACAACATTATAAGATTCAGGCATATTGCCCATTTCCATCCCTTGCATCATCGACATTTCACGCATACGACGCAAAAACTCTGGTTTAGTAACAATAACTGGTTGATCGTCAGGAGCTAAAGCTTCGGTCATTACCGTTGCACCAACGCCAACTTGTCCATCAAAAATTGTTTTTACAGATTCTTGTTCTGCTTCACTCAATACAGATTCACGAGTTTCATCTTTTTCAATCAACTTATCAGCCGTGTTCGCATCTACACGAGTAAACGATAAGCCTTCTACTTTTGTTTCTAAATGCTGCATAAAGTGATTGTCAATCACGGTATCCATTTCTAAAACATCGTAGCTGTAATTCTTCGCAGCAGCGACAAAACTGTGGTGTTCGCTTGGATTATTGGTATAAATCGCAATCAAACGGTCGTTTTTATCCTTTTGATTCGCTTCGATTTTTGCTTTGTATTCGTCAATTGTAAAGTATTCAGCATCAATATTTTTCAGTAAAGCAAACTTAATGGCTTTATCATTAAATTTTTCTTCTGAAATTATTCCATACTTTACTAATGTTCCGATACTGTTCCACTTTTCTTGGAAATCTTCACGATCATTTTTGAATAATTCTTGTAATTTCTCTGCTACCTTTTTAGTAATGTAGTTTCTGATACGACGAACATTGCGGTCAGATTGTAAATAACTACGAGAAACATTCAACGGAATATCTGGCGAATCAATTACACCGTGTAATAACGTTAAAAACTCTGGTACAATTTCACGTAAATCATCCGTTACATAGACTTGATTACAGTACAACTGAATCTTATTACGTTGTAGTTCCATTGAATTATTCAACTGAGGAAAATACAAAATACCAGTCAAATTGAACGGATAATCAATATTTAAGTGAATCCAGAACAAAGGCGGTTGACCAAACGGATGTAATTCTTTATAAAAATCTTTATAATCATCATCTGTTAAGTCCGCAGGATTTTTCTTCCATAAAGGTGTAGGATTATTAATTACCTCATCTTTGAATGAAATTTCAACTGGCAAAAATTTACAGTATTTATCCAAAAGCCCTTTGATACGACTTTCTTCCAAAAACTCCTTACTGTCCTCACTGATGTGTAAAACAATATCCGTTCCTCTTGTTGCTTTATCATTATCTGATAATTCAAACTCAGGATTTCCTTTACAAGACCAAGTTACACCTTGACTTCCTTCTTGAAAAGACTTCGTAACAACATCAACTTTATCGGCAACCATAAAGGCAGAATAAAAACCCAAACCAAAATGTCCGATAATACTACTTTCGTCTTTATATTTTTCCAAAAACTCTGACGCACTCGAAAAAGCAACCTGATTCAAATACTTCATGACCTCTTCTTCCGTCATTCCGATACCTTTATCTCGAATCGTTAAGGTGTTTGCCTCTTCATCAATCAAGATTTCAATAGTCGTATCACCTAATTCACCACCAAAAACCCCTTTGCGAGAAAGTGTTTTTAATTTATTAGTTGCATCAACGGCATTTGAAATTAACTCACGTAAAAATATTTCTTGGTCAGAATAAAGAAACTTTTTAATAATAGGAAAGATGTTTTCTGTCTGTACAGAGATATTTCCTCGCTGCATAATTGTCACATTTTTGAATTAATGAATAAATATCTACTTATTTGAATATAAACCTTGTTTTAACAAGAGTTTTCAAACGATGTGCCATCAGATTTTTTGACCCTTCAACTGTCATTTTGACTGATGGATATTTTATCTAATAAAATAACAAGTACTATATGATTGTAAAAACATATATGTTTATTTTAAAGCATAAAATTTTATTAAAATTGATAAAAATATACAATTTTTCATCAATTTATTGAATACAACTTGTAACAAAATAATACTTAAAAAATAGATTAAACAATTGATAATAAGCAAGTATTATAATTATATTTATAATATAATTATTGTTAATGAATGTCACAATTAATTGTTTTTTAATAAAATTAAAACCTCTACTGCCGTTATCATTGTGCTATCATTGATTATAAAATTAATGTACACGTAAATTACAAATGGAAAAACAAATGATTATACAAGGCAAAGATATTGAGAATTTGATAACGAAATTTTACTACAAAAATCGTCAATTGTGTTTTCAAATTATCTTGAATTTAGGATTAGAAGGCAAAGTGTCTTATTCTGAATATGATGACTACTTTGTGTATAAACAAAAATTTAACGAATTACTTGATGCAAAGCATCAAGATAAGAATGTTTTAGTACCAATTACATCTGTAAGTTAGGTACGATAAAATGATTGATTAAAGGGTTTATGAGAAAGGCAGTGGTAAGGTAAGTGAACTTAGGTTTACTTGCCTTTTTTTATTGCCTAACTGTAACCGTTTAGCATTGTGCGTTTAATCTTTCTTTGCTCTTTTACATCTAAAGAATTGGTTTTTTAACCCAAGAAAACGCACAATGTTACAAGTGCTGAATAGTTTTACCTAATCTATAAAGTGTTTTACTTTATAATAGAACATATTTATCGTCTAAAATTCTTCTTACGATTATTTCGATTTTTCTTTTTTGAAGCTTGATTGTTTGGACGTCTACGTTGTCGTGGCTTTGGTTTTTCTTCCACGTCATCACTTCCATCATCTTCAAAAGGATGATTTTTAATAACAGTTAATTGTTGATTAATCAATTTTTGAATACCACGTAGATAAGGTTTTTCTTCGCCCATACAAAAAGATATAGCTGTTCCACTTGCTTTTGCACGACCTGTTCGACCGATACGATGAACGTAGGTTTCTGGAACATTTGGTAAGTCATAATTGACGACCAACTCTAAACCCGAAACATCAATTCCTCTCGCAGCAATATCTGTCGCTACCAAAACTTGAACGTTTCCATCTTTAAAATTCTTTAAAGCTCTTTGTCGTGCATTTTGAGACTTATTTCCATGTATTGCCGCTGCTTCAATTTCTGCTCTAAGTAGCAATTTTACAATCTTATCTGCTCCGTGCTTTGTTCTCGAAAATACCAAAACAGTATTTGGTTTTTCCGTTTGTATCAAATGAATTAATAACTTAATTTTATTCCTTTTGCTGACAAAACAAACACTTTGTTCGACTCTTTCTGCCGTTGTTTGCTCTGGTTCAATAGTTACTTGTTCGTAAGCACCCAAGATTTGACTGGATAGTTTTACGATAGAAGGCGGCATTGTTGCAGAGAAAAATAAGGATTGTCTTTTTGTTGGTAACTTCGCAAGTAGTTTACGAATATCATGGATAAATCCCATATCCAACATTTGGTCAGCTTCATCCAAAACAAAGTATTCAACATGTTTGAGTGTGATATAACCTTGTCCAATCAAATCTAATAAGCGACCAGGTGTTGCGACCAAAATATCAACGCCTTTACGCAATGCTTCGACTTGTTTTCCTTGTTTTACGCCACCAAAAATCACAGTATTATTAACATTTGTATTGGCGGCATAAGCCGTAAAGTTATCTGCAATTTGAATCGCTAATTCTCGAGTTGGCGTGACAACTAAGGTTCTTAATCTTCTTCTTCTAATTCCCCGATTTTTATCCAACAATATATGTTGTATAATCGGAACAGCGAAAGCTGCTGTTTTTCCTGTTCCTGTCTGTGCAACTCCCAATAAATCTTTTCCATTAAGTAAAATAGGAATAGCTTGTTCTTGAATTGGAGTTGGAGTGGTGTAACCTTTCTTTTCTAATGCTTGTAGAATCGGTTCTACTAATTCTAAATCTTTAAATGTCATATGTATTTTTAAATTTCGACTGCAAAGGTATCGGAATTTAATGAATAATAAATTTTTAAATCAATTCTAATAAAATTGAATTGATTATTAGATTGGTATATTGCTGAATTGTTTTTGATAAATTTATATAAATAATTGATTATCAAATGTTTAATGATAAAATGCTATTCGTCAGAATATTTCGATAAACTTATTTTTTAATGCGTTTATAAATCTATAATTTTAATAATTTCAAAGTCTTTTGATAATGATTCTTCGGTGTTATTCCAGTTTTGAGTAAATCCTAACAAAAAACCTCCGCCACCAGCACCACAAAGTTTTATCGTAAATTCATTATGTTTCAAACTCGATGCCCAAAATTTTTCAAAACCTTTCGGAATCATTGGAGGTAAATGATTAAATTGAAATTCAGATAATAATCGTAAATTATCAAAAAGCTCACCATGATTTTGATTTATAAAAGCGGTAATAATTTTTTCATTATAAACACACCATTCATTCTCAAAAGCAGTTTCAAATTCTTTATGTTTTAGTTGTTTTAAAAAGAATTGAACCAAAGGTTCTGTTTGTCGAGGTTGTTGTGTGTTGAGTAAAAAAACGGCTCCGTTATTATTAGTTGGTTTTTTTAATTTGATTAAGTTCGCTTCTGTTTTTCCTTTTAATAAAAGTGGTTGATTAAGGTAGCAAATCAATGGATCAATACCAGAACTTGAACCATGAAAGAAGTTTTCTAAATCTTGGAAAATTCGTTTTAAGGTAAAAATTGTATCATTTTTTGGTGTTAATCGGTTATTTTCAACAGAATATTCATCATACAAAGCCGCACACAAAGCACCTGAACTTCCGACGCCATAACCCATTGGAATATTAGAATTAAAAAATAATCCTTTGGATAAATCATTATTGAAACGTTCTATATCAATTTGAAAATCAGCATTATTCGCTTGTTGAATTTTGTTGATATAACTTGCCCAATTTTTTAAATTTTTATTATTAACGTCATTATCAAAAGCCCAATTTCCTGAATATTCATTTAATGGAAAAGCAAGTGCAGAATTACCTTTGATAATACTGTATTCACCAAAAAGCAACACTTTGGCAGGATATTTTTTTAAGTTTAAATTCATAATTAGTAGATAATCAACAATCAATATATAATGAATATTTTGAAATTAAATTTATTGCTAAAGTATTGACAATCAATATTGAATAAATATTAGCATTATTGGATATATATTTATGTGATTTGTGCCTTTCTCCAATCTCTTTTAGCACAAAATTACTATATTGCATTTGACTATAAGAATCAAGATAGAATGATTTTTGTAGGTAACAAAATCTATAATGATTAAACAAATAAGGTTTTTGAAAACCTTATCGTTTTGTTACAAACAAGTATGTAATAATTACTTGATAAAATAGTTCAAAAAAGAAGTATTACCAATCAAACAAGTGTTTTGAGTCAACCAAAAATGAAGCCTTTATATATCTTTTTCATAATTTTTTTATTTACGAATGTTGCTTTTGGGCAAGATAAGTTCAAAATATCGTTTTCTGAAACTGGAGGAAAGTATGATGAAACGATTGAACTGACTTTATCTGGTGAGTTAGGAAGCAGGATATTCTATACTGTTGATGGTACTCGACCGTCAACTTCTTCAAAGCAATATAAAGAACCTATTAAGATTAAGGAAACAACTGTTGTTCGTGCTTCCGTTTATTTGGGAAGTCAACGAGGTCGTATTTATACTGAAACTTATTTTATTAATGAAAATACGGATTATCCAATAATATCTATTGCGATTGCACCCGAAATACTTTTTGATAAAACGACAGGTTGGTTTAATCCTGGACCAAATGCAAATGCAAATTATCCATTTTTTGGTGCTAATTTCTGGTCAAGAAATGAAGTCGGTGCAAACATTGAGATTTTTGAAACTGATGGTAAAAATGTATTCAATAGCCGAGCTGGAGTGCGTCTTTTTGGTGGAATGAGCCGAGTTTTTCCACAAAAATCTTTAGCAATTGCTTGTCGTGAAGCATATGGAGAACCTCGTATTCGTCATCAAATATTTCCTGATAAAAAACAAGATAGTTATAAGCATTTGGTACTACGAAATGCAGGAAGTGATTGGGGAAAAACTCATGCAAGAGATGCAATTATAACGGGTTTGTTAGAAGGAATTGATGTATCAAAACAGGCTTATCGACCTGCTTTGGTTTTCATAAATGGTATGTATTGGGGAATTTATAATATTCGTGAAAAAATTAATCGGCATTATTTAGAATATGAATTTGGTGTCAATCGTGATAGTTTGGATTTGATTGAACATGAACGAAGTGTAAAAGTCGGCGGAATTAGACATTACGATCAGTTAAAACAATTCATGGCGACGAATGATTTGTCGGTTGTTGATAACTATGAGTATGTCAAAACACAAATGGATGTGGAGAATTTTATGATTCACCACATTGTACAGATTTATATTGATAATCAAGATGGTGGCGGAAACATTAAGTTTTGGCGACCACAAACGCCTAATGGACGTTGGCGTTGGATTTTGTATGATACAGATTGGGGATTTGGATTGCAAGATGAAGTAGCTTATAAAAACAATAGTTTATTGTTTCACACTGCTGCTGATGGGCCAAGCTGGCCAAATCCACCTTGGAGTACATTTATGCTACGAAAGTTATTAGAAAATGAAGAATTTAAGAATGCGTTTATTCTAAAATTTTCGGATTATATGAATACGATTTTTGATTCGAATAATGTTATTCAACATATCAATAAAAATCAAAAATATCTGAAACCTGAAATCAAACGTCATGTTGAAAAATGGGATTTGGATTATCGTAACTGGTTGAAGCATGCTGAAAGAATGCGTGAATTTGCTCGTCAACGACCAGATTATATGCGTAATTTTATTAACGAAAAATTTGAAGTTGGTGATTTGGTTTCTGTTCAGATTGAAATAAACGAAGGTGGTTATATTAATTTGAATAATAATGTTGATTTTAAAGGTTCAAAATTGCAAGGTCAATATTATAATAATCAACCAATAGTGATTCGTGCATTACCAAAACGAGGTTATAAGTTTTCGCACTGGGAAGGTGTCGGGGCAGTTGTGAAAGAGCGATTGTTAAAATTAGAATTGGATCAAAATGCTTACACTTTAAAAGCGGTTTTTGTTCCTTCATCTACTGATTATACGGGTAAAATTGTCATCAATGAAATCTCTGCAAATAATTTGCGTTCGGGTGATTGGGTCGAATTATATAATGGGACAGATGAAGTGATTGATTTGACAGATTGGGTTTTGCGTGATTCGAAGCACGATTTTATTATTCCAACAGGAAAAATTCAACCGAAAGGTTATGTTATTTTGTGTCAAAGTATGAATGCTTTCAAAAAGGTATTTCCCGATAAAACGAATGTGATTGGCGATTTTTCTTTTGGTTTGAATAAATCAAGTGAGACGTTAGAATTATATTCTGTAGATAATGCACAAATTGATAAAGTATTATATGAACTGAACAATATGCAAAGTGCGTTTACTTTAAGTCTGAAAACACCAGAAGATGATAATAGCATTTTGACAAATTGGGATGTAATGATGGGTTTAGGAACACCTGGTGATGCAAATCCAACCTATATTGAATTTTTGGAAACGGAAAGTAAACAACAACAGCGATTGTTAACTTATGGTGGATTAATGGCTATTTTCGTTTTTGGTCTTGGTATGTGGTTTTGGCGAAAGCGGACATAAAAATGATTGATGATTGTTTTGATTATGGACTAACATCATTATTTTTTATAAAATAAAAAGCGAATTATATCGGATAAAATCCATTGTAATTCGCTTTTTGAATTTTAATATTCAACCATTAACAACTCAAAGGGATTTTCTCAACCCTTCTTTGATGTCTTCCACCTTCAAACTCTGCTTCTAAAAAGGCATTAACCATTGCTAACGCTAACTTCTCGGAAACAAACCGTACAGGAATCGACAACATATTAGCATCATTGTGTTGACGTGCTAAAGCCGCTAATTCTTCTGTCCAACACAAGGCTGCACGAATATCTTGATGTTTGTTTGCTGTCATCGAAACACCGTTTCCACTTCCACAGAGTAAGATTCCGAATCGTGCTTTGCCACTTTCTACCATTTCGGCAGTTGGATGAACAAAATCTGCATAATCGACAGAATCTAATGAATATGTTCCAAAATCTTTAACGTCAATGTTTTTTGATGCTAATAAATCAATTATCGCTTGTTTGTAAGGATAACCTGCGTGATCGCAACCTATTGATATTTTCATGTTTAGTGATTAGTATGTACAAACCATTAATTATTAAAATGAAAAAGGGCAGCCGAAGCCACCCTTTTAATATATTTTTAAAAGTATTTTATAAATACTGTTGACTGAAAACTGCCAACTGAAAACTGATTAATTCGGTACATTAGTCGGTGCAATTTCACTTGCTAAAATATCTTTTACTTCTTTTTTTAGTTCTTCACTACCAGAATTATCCACGATTTGAATCAACTGAGGAATAGCTTGTTCTGTACTTTGTCTATCATTTCCAAAGCTTTCAATTGCTTTTGATTTAGATAAAGATTTGTAAAACTCCATTCTATCAGCTAACTCTTCTGCTAATGTAACGATATGTTCTTTTCCTCTATCCAAACTTCCTGCCTGTTCGTATACTCTGATTAGCGAAAGCGTTTGATTATCAAATGGGAAGTTCATATTTGGATAAACTTCTAAACATTTGTCAACGACATTCATCGCACGTTCATTATCACCTTGTTGAATCAATACGGTTGCCAGACGAATCATTGCCCCTCGCATACTATATATACTTGGATTATAACTCTTATCTACAAATAATTGCTCTTTATCAAAATTTCCCCAACGGAACTTCGTCATGATGTTGTTGTACATTGAGTCAACATTTACACGACCTGCTCCCAACATACCAAAACGACCATCACTTTTCGACTTAACAGGAACGATACGGAAACCCATTCCTTCTAACTGTAAATAATCATTTAAGCCTAATAATTTTTCAGGACGACAAGTAACAGAGAAGTAGATTGGACGATCCCAATTATTAGTTGCAATAATATCTAAAATAGCAATTTCATCTTTTTGTAAACCATCACGATTCACATCTTGAGATTTTCTTGGTATCCTAAACTGAATCGCATCTAAAATATTTGTAGAATCAGTAGGAAGAACTGAACCATTTTTTATCACTTTTTCCTTATCAACTGGAATCGAAATACTTCTTGTTGGAATAAATGCTTTCTGTCCCGAACGACCACCGTTTTGGTCTGTACCAATATATTCTACTACTTTTTTAATATCTGTAAAGTTGTTTTCACCAAACTTATTATCATAACGCAAGAAGTTACGAGGATAACCACGATAAGCATCTTTCGAAATCGTCATTTCAATTTTTGGCGATTCGTTCACTTGACGACGTAATTGATTAATATACCAATCAACTGCCAACAAACTCAAATTCACGACACGAACATCAGTACGAATATTCTCGACCTCTTGTGCATACCAAAGCGGATAAGTATCATTATCACCATGAGTGAAAATAATAGCGTTTGGTTCACAAGTCTCTAAGAAGTTCACCGCATAATCTCTCGCACCTTGATGACTTGAACGATTGTGATCATCCCAGTTTTGAGCACCCATTACAATCGGAGCTGTTATTACTAAACAAGTAGCAACTGCTGCACCTGCAACTGCTGGAACACCTTTATCTTTTAATAATTTATATATCGCAATCACGCCCATTCCTATCCAGATACAGAAGGTGAGAATAGAACCTGCTTGTACATAATCTCGTTCACGAGGTTCATTCGGAGGTTGATTCGAATATATAATAATGGCTAAACCAGTCATTAGGAACATGGCTAAGACGGCTAATGCTTCGTTTCTACGTTCACGGAAGTGGAAAAATATTCCAAATAAACCAAATATCAATGGTAAGAAAAAGTAATGATTTCGAGCTTGATGCTCTTTCATATAACGAGGAAGCTTGTCTTGATTAAATAGCCTTGCTTCATCTACAAACTTAACACCCGACATCCAATGACCTCTTGATACATCTTGTGGGAAGAATCCTTGATCACCATTTTGACGACCGACAAAATTCCACATAAAATATCGCCAATACATCCAATTGATTTGATATTTGAAGAAGAATCGCATATTATCAGCCATCGTAGGTTTGCCTTGTCTGCCATTCATCCATGCTCGATGCTGGTCTTTTCTATCATAGTGACCAATACGAGGAAATAGCATTTTATCTTGTGAACGATAGATATAATCTAATTTTCTGTCAACAACTTCATAACGACCATTTCCATTTTCATCTTCTACATAACCGTATTTATCCGTAATATCTTGGCTAACTGGAGCGGCATCGAAATGTGGTCCATATAATAGCGGTCTATCACCATATTGCTCACGATTCAAGTAAGATACTAAACTGTAAACATCACTTGGATTATTCATATTAATAGGTGTATTCGCATTCGCACGAACGACAATCATTCCGTAAGTAGAGAAACCGACTAATACCATTGCGAAAGCAATAACAGCTTTTTGTAAATCTGGACGAACCTTTTGATGTGCATAACGAACTCCAAAAACAACACCTCCAATTAACAATAATATAAAGAATAAGAAACCACTGTAAGGCGGTAAACCAAAGCTATTGACAAAAATTCTATCAAATCCTGCACCGATACCCGGTAATTTCAAAATAATGATACCTTGAACTAAAACCAACACACCAACACCAGCTGCTGCACCAATTATCATGTTCATAAAAGATGCGTTCGGTTTCTTTTTTAATACATATAAAATACCCAAAAGTGGAAATGTCAATAAACTCAATAAGTGAACTCCAATTGATAAACCTGCCATATAAGCGGCAAATACCAACCAACGATCATTTTGAGAAGTATCAGGTAAACTATACCATTTGAAACCTGCCCACATTACTAAAGCCGTAAAACCAGTTGACATCGCATAAACCTCACCTTCAACGGCTGAAAACCAAACCGAAGTCGCAAATGTTGATGCTAAACCTGTCACGATACCAGCACCTAAGATAGCGACTGTTTGACCAGTTGTTAATGATTCTTCACTACGACCCACCAATGCTAAACGTCCTAAAATCGTTGTACTCCAGAAGGTAAATAAAACAGCGAAAGCCGTGAAAATACCAGACATTGCATTTACTGCGTAAGCAATATTTTCAGGATGTGCTTCTGTATCTGTGAATATTTCTGCTACAAACGTAAACATTCTACCAATCATCAAAAATAATGGTGCGCCAGGAGGGTGAACAACCTGTAACTTATGAGCACCAGCGATGAACTCTCCACAATCCCACAAACTACCAGTCGGTTCGGCAGTTAGAACATAAACTGTTGCCGCTATTGCAAAAATAACCCAACCAATAATGTTATTCAAAAACTTAAAAGACTTCATAAATATATCGTAATTAGCGTTTTATACTTTTTTTATTTAGACATAAATTATTACAAACCACACAAATTTTTCTTATTTAGAATAAGATTTTTTGAATATATTCTGTTGAAAATGAACAGATTAAATACAATTAGTGTAATTGGTGTAAATTGGTGTCGTAAAAAACTGTGACAAAAATAATAAAATGTAAGGCAATTCTATGATTGTCAAGCTATTTTTAAAATAGAAGTAACAATCAATTCCTCTTTTTAACTTATAAATGTTTACACAGATAATAGATAGTCGTTCATTCTTTATGAAATTATTTTTTTTGAGTAAAAAGAACAAATTAGTTATTTATAGCATTAAGTCATTATAGTTTTATACTTTCTAACTTTTCAAAATAGATTTTCTGATGATTATCTTGCATTTAAACTCAAAATAGAAATTACTCCAATTATTAAATAATTTGAACTAAAATATTTAGATTATGAAAAGGTATTTATCAAAATTACTTACATGCACAATCCTTATCTTCTTTGCAGCTTGTAGTGTTAATACAACATCTAAAATCGCAGATATACAATCTATTTCTGAAGAGTATGAAAGAAAAGAAAATAACGTCGAAGTAGCGAAACAAACCACAAATTCTTCAACAACACAATTAGTTGATTTAATTCGGCCATTATCTGGCGTTAATATAGTAGGCGATTATCCAAATGTCCTTGTAACTATTCGAGGTGGAAGTAATAGAAGTGTTAGTAGAAGTGTAAGTGTTTTATATGTTGTTGATGGTATGCCAATGGGAAATAGCTATAATACTATTAATCAGCTTGTAGATATTACTCATGTGAGTTCTGTAAAAGCACTCAAAGGAGGAGGTCAGACGGTTGCTTACGGACGACAAGGTGATGGAGGTGTCATTTTGATTGAGACGAAAGAAATACAAAAAGATTAGTATTGACTTTAGATACCTCCAAAGTTACAACTTCGAAGGTGTTTTAAATTAATGCTTTATTAATAAAGCAGGATTCGCCACATACCATTGAGCTTTTTCGGGTGAATGACCAAAAGTTACATGAGGTAATAATGAATTTAAGGTTTCCGAAACCATTTTTATTTTGCCTTTCGGCAATCTTAACTCCACAAAATCACGATTCATTAACTTAATATATAAGGTACAATCATATTGAAATTGAATACCAAAAGGTAACCGTTGTGTTTCTAAATGATAAACCCAAACAATTTCTTGTGGTTCGTATTTTAATAATTGTATCAATTGCATTTTTTCAATTTGCCAATTACGAATCAAATTATAAATAATCAAAACTCCAGAAGCTAAAGAAACAGCTAATAAAATCCCTAAAATCCATTGATGTTTCTCTAATGGAAAATAAGTTATTAGCCAAACTGCAAATATCAATGTAAGAATCCCAACAATCAATTTCTGATGTCGTTCTCGTCGCAATGATTTTGAAATCAATGCAAAAGACTCCGTTTGTTGAAAATCGTAAAAATCCAAAGTTTCGTATTTTTGCGTATGGTTAGATTGAATTAAATCAAATTGTTTATAAAAATAGGATTTTAAATCGTTTTTTCGTACTTTTGGCAACTATTTGTTTTAAAAAAGTAGGTATCAATTCTTTTTTGAGAATTAAAATAAATATAATTAAAAAAGGTTTACGTTGGTTGTTCCGTCAACCGTCAACCGTCAACCGTCAACCGTTCAAAAAATGGCACAAACAACATATACAGAAGATAATATCCGTTCACTCGATTGGAAAGAACATATCAGAATGCGTGCAGGAATGTACATCGGTAAGTTAGGCGATGGAACAGCAGCAGATGATGGAATCTATATTTTATTAAAAGAGGTGGTAGATAATTCCATTGATGAATTTGCGATGGGAAATGGAAAAGAAATCGATATTAAAATTGAAGATGGAAAAGCGATTGTACGAGATTATGGTCGAGGTATTCCTTTAGGGAAAGTATCAGATGTTGTTTCCAAAATTAATACAGGTGGAAAATTTGACTCGAAAGCCTTCAAAAAATCAGTTGGTTTAAATGGTGTTGGTCTGAAAGCCGTGAATGCGTTATCTACATACTTTCACGTTCAAGCCTATCGTGAAGGAAAAACCAAAGCATTTGATTTTTCGAGAGGAAACATTACAGAAGACTATAAATTAACAAATACAAAAGAAGGCAACGGAACGTTAATAGAATTTATTCCTGATAATACCGTTTTCAAAAATTATAAATTCCGTAGTGAGTTTATCGAAAATCAATTATGGAATTACGTATATCTAAATGCAGGTTTACGAATTAATTTTAATGATAAATCGTTTTATTCTCGTTTTGGACTAAGAGATTTATTAAATCGAAAGACAAATCCTGATAATCATCGTTATCCGATTATTCACTTCAAAGGCGAAGATATTGAAATCGCAATGACGCACGGTTCACAATATGGTGAACAATATTATTCATTCGTCAATGGTCAGCACACAACACAAGGTGGAACACATCAAAATGCTTTTCGACAAGCAGTTGTAGATACTGTTCGAGAGTTTTATGGCAAAAGTTACGATGCTTCGGATGTTCGGACAGCGATTATTGCAGCAGTAAGTGTTCGAGTAGAAGAACCATTGTTTGAATCACAAACGAAAACAAAATTAGGTTCGACTCATATGGGACCTGGTGCAGAAACCGTTCGTAAGTTTATTGGTGACTTTATCAAAAAGCATTTGGATGATTTTTTACATAAAAATCCAGAAACTGCCAAAGCACTTCAAAAACGGATTCAACAATCAGAAAGAGAACGTAAAGAAATTGCAGGAATTAAAAAATTGGCAAATCAACGAGCAAGAAAAGCAAACTTACATAATAAGAAGTTAAGAGATTGTCGTTTTCACTTCAATAAACCATTGAAAAAAGATGAAGATAATCGTCATTTAGATACGACTTTATTTATAACAGAAGGAGATTCTGCCAGTGGCTCGATTACTAAAGCACGAGATGTACAAACACAAGCTGTTTTTTCATTACGAGGAAAACCATTAAATTGTTATAACCTAACTAAGAAGATTGTTTACCAAAATGAAGAGTTCAATCTATTACAACACGCACTAAATATTGAAGATGGTTTAGATGATTTACGATACAATCGTGTCGTGATTGCAACTGATGCCGATGTCGATGGTATGCACATTCGATTATTGTTGTTGACTTTCTTTCTGCAGTTTTTTCCCGATTTAGTTAGAAATGGACACCTTTATATATTAGAAACACCATTGTTCCGTGTTCGTAATAAAAAGCAAACGATTTATTGTTATAGTGAAACGGAAAAACAAGCTGCTTTAAACACATTAAAAAATAATACGGAAGTGACTCGCTTCAAAGGTTTAGGAGAGATTTCACCAAAAGAATTTGGACAGTTTATAGGAGAAGATATACGCCTTGAACCAGTCATTCTTCAAGAAGAAACGGATGTTGATAATGTATTATCTTATTATATGGGTAAAAATACACCGAAACGCCAGACATTTATTATTGATAATCTACGAGTAGAGAAAGACGAAGCGGAATTGGCAACAGCATAAAATAATATTAAAAAAATATACTAAAAGGCAAAGTGTTGAATATTAATTAACTACTTTGCCTTTTGTCATTACTTTATTTTACTATAAACGAGGCTTTTGTATTTTGACAAAACCTTGAGAGGCAATAGAGGTAAAGATATTTCACGTTGACCATGTAATTATTTAATACACTTATTTAACCTTGTAAAATCAACAATATTTTGTAGTATTTTGATAAAATATCCACTTTTAAGTACAAAATTTAAGCTACTTCGAAAATATTCAATACCTCAAGTCTAATAACAAAGCAGTCTAACCTCCCTATTACTATCAACCAACAACTAAAATAAAGGTAAAAAACTAAGTCAAGACAAGCTATATGCTCTAAATCCTTTGAATTCATATAATTCTACCTATATATATAAAGGTGTTTGGAAAAGCAAGAGGATTGTTTAATATTAAATCTATAATTTTTATATGAAATTTTATATTTTGTAAAGTATCTTCATTGTTAGTATTTATTCCTAATTATGTTAGAAATATGGATAATTAGAACGAGAAAGATATGAATTGAATTTTATTGTATGTATGTTGACTTCTAATATGTATTAAGAGTGGTGAGAAATAATAAAAAAGGTTTGCAAGTGACAAAAAAGATATTACCTTTGCGACCGCTTTTAAAGAAAGGCATTAATGATTTAAAAAGTTGTTAATTTAGGTTTTAAAGGGAAGGTAGTTATTTGAGTAAATGATTTAATGGTTTTTAAAATGAATTAAAAATAATTTAAAAAAAATCAATAAAAGGTTTGCAAGTGACAAAA
>JBGCFH010000185.1:0-2288 GCA_045106825.1 Saprospiraceae bacterium
ACTGCGTTGTATGACTTACCGACCGCAAGCGGATCGGACATCACACAACACAGTGACAACACCATCAACATCAATCCAATTCAATACGCTGTATTGAATTGAATCAATGTCGACGGTGTCGTCACGAGCCGTTGGCGGCAAGCAGAAAAAAGAAAAAACACTTAATCCAATCTAAAAGTTATGCTGTCAAAGACACCTACAAATAATCCAAATCTTCTCTGACGTAATCATTAAACCGTGAATATCTTCGTACATTTGGTTATTGTTGTCGAGTATATTATATTTGCGACAATATAATTATCTTTAAAGGTCAAAATTATGCCTTCTCAAGAAAATAGAATATATGAGTAAAGAAAAAAATGCTTATAAATCAGAAGAGAATTTAGGATTTCTGCTTTGGCATACAAACATGATTTGGCAACGAAAGCAAAATAGAGCATTGGATATCATTGGGCTAACACAAACTCAATTTGCTATCTTATCAGCACTAAATACTTTATTGAAAAGGTCAAATAGTGTGACGCAGAAAGCTATTGCTGAACGTAGCAACACAGATACTATGATGGTATCGAAAGTACTCAGAACACTTGAAAAAAAAGGAGTGATTGATCGAAAAGAACATGAAACTGACTCCAGAGCAAAATGTGTATATATTACAACTTTTGGAGTAAAAACTTTTCAAGAAGCTTTTGAAATAGTCACTACATCTAACGCCACTTTCTTTAGCAAATTATCAGATGAAGATAGTTTTCGTAAAGAATTGCAGCAAATAATTCAATTTGATAAATCATTAAAAAAATAATTCAAAGATGAATAAATCAATCATAGCCACTTTAGGACTTTTAATATTTGTAAGTTGTAGTGAGTCAAAGCGAAATGACACAAATAGTTCAAATTTTGAATTAGTCAAGCAAAAATCACAAGTGTTACTTGAAAAAGATGGTGTAACATTCAGGGACTTAAACGGAAATGAAAAATTAGACATATACGAAGATGTCAGTCAACCTATCGAAGCGAGAATTGATGATTTGTTGAGCCAAATGACTTTGGAAGAAAAGGCGGGCATGATGTTCATTAATGGAGCACCTGTTAGCGAAGATGCGAAGCCAGACGGAAAAGAAGGTCTTGAAGGACCTGCATCACGAATGGCTTCGGTCGTTGAGAATATGAACAATCTAAAAATGACGCATTTTAATATTTGGAGTATTCCTGCTGACCCAAATATTTTTGCAAAATGGTACAACAATACGCAACTTGTTGCCGAAAAAACAAGATTAGGTATTCCAATTACTATTGCTTCCGACCCAAGGCATCACTTCAGCAATACCATTTTTTCATTGAGTGCTAAAGGTTTTGCTCAATTTTGTGAAATGCCGGGATTTGCGGCTATTGGTGATGAAAAATTGGTATCTGAATTTGCCAATATCGTCCGTGAAGAATATTTAGCGGTTGGTATTCGAGAGGCATTACATCCGCAAATAGACTTGGCTACTGAACCACGTTGGTCAAGAATTAGTGGAAACTTTAGCGAAGATGCCGAATTAACGGCTCGATTAGTCAAACCTTATATTGTTGGCTTGCAAGGAGAAGCGTTGAGTAATGGCGTGGCTTGTATGACGAAACACTTTCCAGGAGGTGGACCACAAAAAGAAGGTTTAGACCCGCATTTTTCATTTCAGAAAGGACAAATATATCCCGGTGATAATTTTGACTATCATCTTATCCCTTTTGAAGCTGCTTTTGAAGTCAATACGGCTGCTATCATGCCTTACTATGGCGTACCGACAGACCAAACAGATGAAAATGTAGCGATGGCTTATAATAAAACCATTATTACCACTTTATTGAGAGAGAAATACAATTACGATGGCGTTGTTTGTACCGATTGGGGGTTAATTACAGACCGCCCAATGGGACCCGATGTGGTTTGGAAAGCAAGGGCATGGGGCGTGGAAGATTTGGGTGCTGCTGAACGTGCTTTGAAAATTATTGAGGCAGGTTGTGACCAATTTGGTGGTGAGAACAGACCGGAGTTGATTGTGCAATTAGTCAAAGAAGGTAAATTGACGGAGGAACGCATTGATGTTTCTATAAAGCGTTTGTTAAAACAAAAATTCGAGTTGGGATTGTTTGATAATCCGTTTGTGGATGAAACAAAAGTCGATGAAATCGTTGGCTCAGAAGCATCAAGGGCATTGGGAGAGAAAACGCAAAAAATCTCCATGACACTCCTCAAAAATGATAACTCAACTTTGCCATTGGAACAAAAGAAATTCAAAGTATATATT
>JBGCFH010000186.1:0-44529 GCA_045106825.1 Saprospiraceae bacterium
ACCATTTTTTCTACCAATTATTAGAAAATCTGCGTGAATCTGCGTGAATCTGCGTGAATCTGCGTGAAAAAAGCATTTTGCGAAGCAAAATTTAGCAATTGTGATTTCTATTTTACGTTTCAGCGAAACGTGAATTATTAAGAAATAAACCTATAAGATTTTTCAATCTTATAGGTTTTATATTATTAATATGATTAGCGATAAAAGGCTTCAAAAAACACTTTATACTCTTTAATTGCTTTCTTCCGAACAACCGTCTTATAATTATCTTGAGAAACGACCATCGGAATGATTTTGTTCTCTTCTAATCCACCATCTACAAATTCATTGATTGTTTTAGCATCTATAGAATTAAAATACTCCATTGCTTCTTCTTTTGATTTGAATCTTTTCACAACCAACACTGGTGTCTTCAAATCCAAATAAATGGAAGTCACTCTCAAACGGCGCAAACTGTGATATTTTTTATTATAATCCGTAAACTTTGCTGTGATGTCGTTACGGCTCATCAATTCAGAATCGTAAGTCGCAATGAAAAAGTGTGTTCCATCTTTTTCCGAGAACATACTATTTGTTTTTGACGGTTTGTTTGAAGCTGTTGCAGCATCACCACCTAATATTTTTAAAATTTCAGCGGCACGATTTGCTTCATCCGTTTTAGGATACGTTTTTACGACATCATTCAATGCGATTTTATAAGCATCTTTTCCTTTTATATTACCTTCACACATTGCACCTAATAAAGCAAATTTTGGACGGAGAGGATTTAATTTTGGTTCAAATGTCTTATCGACAGCATCTACTTTCACCAAAGCATCTTTAGCATTTCCTTTTTCAAATAAGCTGTAAGCATTATTATAATAATCCTGAATACGAATTTGCTTATCTTTCTCTTTCTCTAAGAACTTAGGATCGGTGATTGCTTTCGCAAACTTGCTTTCTTTATCCGTTCTCAAAATCAAGTCCTTATATTTGTTTGCATTAACAAAATCTGGTTTTTCATTATACATTACATATAATAAATAAGCAGATTCCATTTTGTATTTATTTTCAGGATAACGAGCCATCAACTGCTCCAAAATATCAATCGCACGAGGGTTATTCTCCAACCTATCACGATACAATGGGCCTAAAGAAGCCATTGCCTCACTGATTTTATCATTTGCTTTCGCCAAATCAGTATTTCCCTGCGGAACACCCATTTTCTTGAAAATTTCATTGACTTCCGTTGTTGTCAAAGCAAAGTTTTTTCCTTCTCTCCCTTCTATTTCTTCGATTCCAATATCTGCATTTTTACGATTCGAACGACGCCAATCATCAGACAAACGGCGTTGTCCCCATTTTTTTTCAAAATCTCTTTTTCCTTTACGAACAATATCAGTATCATAAGCCCACCAAGTTCCTATATTTGCACCACCAGATCGACCTCCACCAGTACGAGCGACATTTTGAGCCATAGCGTTTACTCTTTTACCTTTTGATGTTTTTCCTTTTGCGGCTTCTTTTTTAGCTTTGATTTCAGCTTCTCTTATTTGAATAGCCAATGCCATTTTCTCCTCTTCTGACATATTCATAATACGAATCAAACTATCTTGTAATTCAATGGTTTCAATATTTTCTGCAATTTCTTTCAACATTTCACTGCGAGATTTCACGGTCGGTTGTCGTTCATCACTTTTCGCCATTGAAGTAAGCGTACTATCATAATAATATTTAGAGTTTGTATACACCTCATCTTCAAAATATAACTCTGCCAATAAATAATAAGCTTCTGCTTTTTGTGCTCGATTATTAACATTATTATAAACAGATTTTTGTAAATGTTGAATTGCTAAGGCACGATTTTCTCGCTTTAACTCAATCTCTGCCATTGCAAAGTAAACTTGATCAAGATATTCTTCATTTTTCTCATCTTTCAACATTTTCTCCAAATCACGAACGGCATCATCCATCGAAGCATCGCCATTTTCATAAGAGTTTTTTGCAATACTCAAGCGAGTATTAAATTCCATTTCGTACAACGGACGTAATTTTAACACTTTCTCATAAGTTGCATACGCTTCATTTCCTCTGCCAGCACGTTGATGCAGCTGAGCCAAAATATAAGTGTAACGCATTTTTTGTTGTCTATCTTTCGATAAAGCAACTGCTTTTGTCAGCGGTTTAATGGCTCTTTCATAGTCTTTCTGCGCCAAATGAGCATAAGCCTCGGCAGCTTCTACTTCTGCCAGAAGTGCTTGTGGCAAACCTTTTTCACGACGTAATCTATTTAAGACAATAAATGCTTCATCGTAATTTTCTTGAGCAATTTGAGTTCTTGCCAACCACAAGACGGCTTCTTTTTGAGCAGGTCGATGTTTTAAAAAATATTTTTCTGCTTCATCATCTGTTGGTATCTCCTCAATGATTTCTTTTTCCGTCTTAGGTTTATCTTCTTCTTTTGGCTCAATGAGATTTCCATATTTATCTCTTGGACGAACCACTTTTTTCATTCCTTGGTCTTTCTTCTTGGTCTTTTTCTTTGGTGCAGGTTTCTTCTTAGCACCTTTCTTTTTTTTCTTACCCTTCTTTTTTTCCAACTCCTCTTTCAGCTTCTTAGGATCCAGCTCCGAGATAATATATCTAAATGTACCTTCGGCTTCTTGAAGTTCCCCTTTCAAAAACTCTGATTGTCCAATCAACAAGTAACTATCATCTGTCCAATGACTCATTCGATGAAGTGAAATCGCAACACCAGATTTTTTAATCACAATATCTAAATCACTACTTGATGTCGCAGCATCACCAGCTTCGAGTGCCAAATGTTTGTACATTGGCAAGATTTGGTTATAGTTTTCTCGATGTTGTTCTGCTAATCCATCAACGACTTCGTTCATTAACAGATTAGCATTGAAGTAAGCATTATATTTATGAGTCAAGTCATTGTAAGCCTTTTTGACTTTAGTTTGTTCTTCTTCCTTCTTTTTGCGTTGTGCATAAGATGGCAGTGCAAGCATTGTTGCTAAGATAGTAATGCCGATAAATCGGACTATAATTTTGAATTTCAACATCTTATTAATTGTATTTTTTCAATTGTTTCAAAACAAATATCAATTTATTGTCAGAATATGTATTTTAATCCTAAGTATAACGGTATAATCCCTATGAACACATTATAATAATATGGATTTATTTACGAACTTTGAGGAACTGTATAATTGAAACGAATAAAATTTAAAAATATCGCTTCAAATTGTAGTTTTAATACAAAAAATTTCAAATATACAGGATATAACATAAAAAGGCGATTTTATTAATTCGATTTATGCTTATCAGCATTTACTTAAAAATAAAAAATTGCCAAACAATTACTATTGGTAAACAAGATTTTTAAAATTACAATTTTACCCTTTCATAAGTATAATTGAAAACGAGAGATTTGAATATGGTTTTGATTATTAAAGTCCATATATCAATCAATCAAAAAATATGGAAAAGCAAGGTAACAAAAGGTGGGATAAAATAAAAGAACGCTTACAACATCAGTACAGGCTGGTAGTGATGAATGATGAAACGTTTGAAGAAGTTGGTTCTTATAAATTGACTTGGATGAATGTGTATATTGCTTTGAGTGTTTTTTTGGTTTTATTAGTAACAATTGTTGTATTGTTATTTGCCTTTACACCAATCAAACGCTACTTACCAGGTTATTCAACAACTTCAACGGAAAATAGTGATTTATATAAAATAGAAAAGCGAATTATCGCTTTAGAAAAGGAAGTGAATGCCAGAGAGATTTATATCAAATCGGTACAAGATGCTTTGACCAACAATGTAGAATACAAGGCTGAAGATGGTGAAAATGTAGACGGTGAAGAAACCGCAGATAATGAAAAGGAAAACATAGAACCGAGTGCAGAAGACTATCAGCTAAGAAGAGTCGTAGAACGAGGAAAATATGCAGGAAATGATGGCGAAATCACAGGCAATATCGAAGTTGTGAATCGCTCAATTGACCAAATGTTTTTTGTTCCACCATTGAAAGGAACGACAAGTGCAGGTTTTCGTCCTGATAAAAAACATTATGGAATCGACATTGTAGCACCTCGAAATACCGCTATCAAAGCCGTTGCTGATGGTGTTGTTATTACTTCTGATTGGACTTATGACACTGGAAATGTCATTGCTGTTCAACATGAAAACAATATCGTATCATTTTACAAACACAATTCTGTTTTATTAAAAAAAGTTGGTAGTTTTGTTAAAGCAGGTGAAGCCGTTGCAATTATTGGAAATACAGGCGAGTTAACCGATGGACCACATCTTCATTTTGAGTTGTGGTACAATGGAAATCCAGTAAATCCGGCAGAATATGTTAATTTTTAATACACGCAATAATTAACACAATAATTAACACAATAATTAAGAAAAGGAATACAAGCTAAATGACTTATAACGTTCTTTTGAGCACTGTAAATCATTTAACTTTCAATTCCGATTTAAATATTTTTTTAAACAAAATACTTTAAACCAAAGGAAATTAGTTGTCAATTAAATTATAAAAATAATTATTTCACAACTAATGCCAGTAAATTAAAAGCAATGTTTGGCGGAAAAGAAAAAAATGGAAGTGCTACAAAAACATCATCATCATCAGGTAATCTTGGTGCATTAAATACTTTAGTAGAAGGAACTATTGTAGAAGGAACGGTTAGTGCAAAAAGTGACATTCGAATTGATGGAATGATTAGAGGAAACTTGAATTGTGATGGGAAAGTTATCATTGGTGCAACAGGATTTGTAGAAGGACAAATCAAATGTGATAGTGCTGTGATTCAAGGTCGCTTTGAGGGAACATTAGATGTAAACGATTTACTGAATGTTCGTCAAACTGCAAAAATTAATGGCGAAATTTCAACAGGTAAATTGATTGTAGAATCAGGTGCAATATTTAATGTCACTTGTAAAATGGGGAATCAAGCTTCTGCTAATGAAAAACAAAGAGAAAGAAAATCAACAACGCAAGTTAAACGAGTCAAAGCCAGCTAAATCGACGAAAGTCAAAAATTATGCTCGGTACTCTGGAATGGCCGTTCAGTTAGGCGTAACGATTGCGGTCGGTACTTTTATTGGACGTAAGTTAGATGAATGGTTTGCATTCGAAAAACCATTGATGACTGCACTGTTCTCGCTTTTAGCAACAATCACTGGGATTTATCTACTTATTAAAGATATTATACAGAAATAAAATTTTCCAAACCAATATTTTAAGAAAGGTCGGACATTTCTAAAATGTTCGACCTCTTAAGTAATAATCAAAATCGTTAATATATTTTTGAATATTACTAAATAAAACAACTACATGAGTGTTAAACAATTTATGGTACAACTATTATTAGTAACCTCTTTTGTTGGAGTTGTCCTCTGGTTGTTGTCCTCTTTACCTATTTTTCAAGCACACCAACAACTCTCTTGGCTGAGTCTACTTTTATTTTTTGTCATTAGTATTGTAATGTACTTTACAGGTCGTTGGGGCGTAAATAACGATAACAAAAATACTTTCATCGGCTTAATGTACGCTTACATGGGCGGAAAAATGTTTCTATCCGTTGTACTCATTATGTTGTATTACTTTTATGTAGAACCAAATACAAAGCTATTTATCCTTCCTTTTTTCGTTGTCTATTTGATTTTCACCATCTTCGAATCCTACTTCTTAATGAAATTGAATGACGATAGTCGTAATTAAAAATTATATAAAAACTTGAAGTCGATTAAGTGCTTCGACAGAATTAATAGGATTTATAAAAAATCATAATTACTTGATTATCAGACCTAACAGGTTTCAAAAAATCTGTCAGGTCTTTCGTAATAAAAAAGCATGATTTCAATTTTGAAGCCACGTTTTTTATTTTCGGCTTATTTTATCAACTAATCATACTCCAACCTTTCCAAGCCTTACTCATAAATTCCATATAACTTTTCAATGGCAAATGTTCTGGACGTTCTAAATTCACATCATCTTCAATGATTCGTCGAGCGATTTCACGAGCCGTTTTTAGTATTTTTCCATCTTTAGATAAATCAGCAATTTTTAGATTCAAAATACCACTTTGTTGCGTTCCCGCAATATTTCCTGGGCCACGAAGTTTGAGATCAGCTTCTGCGATTTCAAAACCGTTATTTGTATCGCACATCGTTTTGATTCTGTGTCGGCTTTCATTCGACAATTTATAACTCGACATCAATATACAATAGGCTTCTCCGCCACCTCGACCGACTCGACCACGCAACTGATGCAGTTGTGCCAAACCAAATCTTTCTGTATTTTCAATGACCATCATTGTTGCATTCGGAACATTGACTCCAACTTCAATTACGGTTGTTGCCACCATAATCTGTGTTTCGTTTCGGGCAAAACGCTGCATTTCGAAGTCTTTATCTTTCGCCTTCATCTTACCATGAACGACTGAAAGTTGATATTTTGGCATTGGAAACTCACGAGAAATCGACTCATAACCTTCCATTAAATTATTCAAATCCAAAGTTTCAGATTCTTCAATCAACGGATAAACGACATAAACCTGATGACCTTTCGCAATCTGTTCTTTCATAAAACCAAAGACTCGAAGGCGATGACTTTCGTTGCGATGAACCGTTTTGACAGGCAAACGTCCTGGCGGCATTTCGTCAATTACCGACACATCCAAATCGCCATAAACGGTCATTGCTAACGTTCGAGGAATCGGCGTTGCTGTCATTACCAAAACATGTGGCGGATTCGGTTTTGATTTTTTCCACAGTTTTGCTCGTTGTTTTACACCAAATCGGTGTTGTTCATCTATAATGGCTAAACCTAAATTTTTGAAAACAACCGTATCTTCAATCAAAGCATGTGTTCCGATTAAAATATCAATTTCGCCATTAGCAACTTGTTCCAAAAGCAGTTTTCGTTTTTTGCCTTTTACACTTCCGACCAAAAAGCCAAGTGTAATATTCATTCCTTCCAAATCTTCCGAAATTCCATCAAAATGTTGTTGAGCCAAAATCTCTGTTGGCGCCATTAAGCAAGTTTGAAAATCATTATCCAACGCCATCAAAATCGACATCACAGCACAAATCGTCTTTCCACTTCCAACATCACCTTGTAGTAAACGATTCATTTGAATGCCGCTTCCTAAATCTTTTCGGATTTCTTTTAATACTCGTTTTTGAGCACCTGTAAGCTCAAATTTTAATTTATTAAAATAAAAATGATTAAAATGTTCTCCGATTTTTCCGAATCGCCAACCTCGATAAGCCACTTGATTTCTACCTTTTGATTGCAAAATTTTGATTTGCATCATAAATAGTTCTTCAAACTTTAACCGATTTCGTCCCAAAACCATTTCAGCATTATTCTTCGGTTGATGTACGAGTTTTAAAGCTTCGAATCGAGAAGGAAAACGAAGTTTTTTAATCACATATTCTGGTAAGTTTTCGGGAACATCTGTTTCTGTCAACTGATTGAATAAAATACCGATGACTTTACGAATCCCTTTTGGATCTAATCCTTTATTTTTTAATTTTTCAGTTGTTGGATAAACAGCATCCATTGTAGGAGCGAGTTCTGTATTATTTTTGGTGACGACTTCGATTTCTGGATGAGCAATATTCGGTTGACTTCCAAAAAACGCTGGTTTTCCATATACCACATATTCAGAACCAACAATCAGCGATTTTTCAATAAAATAAATACCTTTGAACCAAACCAAATCCATCGCTCCCGAAGGATCTCGAAATCGAGCAACTAACCGTTTTTTTCGTCCTTCGCCTTTTACTTCAACTCGTCGTATAATGCCACGAAACTGCATAGATTCATGAGTATCAGGTGTAATATCTTTGATACGATGAAATTTCGTTTTGTCAATATATCGAAAAGGATAATGTTGTAATAAATCACCAAACGTAAAAATCCCCAACTCTTTCTGTAACATCGCAGCTTTTGTTGGACCAATACCTTTTAGAAACTCTATTTTGGTTTGTAACTTCATTCTATAATTTATTACAATAAATACGCAAAATAATGATTTTGTTGTAATTATTTGCTTCTTTGAAAATTTTTATAAATTGATATTTTATAGAAAAATTATTTTCCGTCAACTCTTTTTTTTCGTTTTTCATATTCAAAAGCAAAAGAAGCACCTAAAAAGATAATTTGTGAGGTGTAATATACCCAAACCATCAACAAGGCAATCGCACTGGCAGCACCAAAAGTCGAAGCGATTTTAGATTGTCCGATATACATTCCGATACCTAACTTACCGACAAAAAACAAAACCGAAGTAAAAATCCCAGTAATTAAAACTGTTTTCCACGAGAAATTAGCATCGCCTAAATATTTGTACATAATCGCAAAAGCAATGGCAATTAAAACAATAGAAATGAGGTGTTCGTAAATATGTAAATTTGTCGGTAAAGTCTCAATATGTTTGTAAAAAAAACTACTCAAAGTCGTACTCATAATTAAAATAAAACCAACGGTAATTAATATTGAAAAGGCAGAAAGATGATTGGTAAGGTATTTAATTAAGCCGTTTGTTGGTATTGGTTTTACTTCCCAAATTGTATTAAAGGAATTTTGAATTTGGGTAAACATTCCTGTTGCACTCAAAGCTAATGTCGCAAATCCTGCAATAGTTGTTGCGGTACTATTGTGATTAGTATGTTGATTTTTGACGATACTTTCAATTTCTTTTGCACCTGCATCGCCCAAGAAACTTTGCATCTGAGCGAATAATTCGCCTGAAATAGCCTTTTCTCCAAAGATAATTCCTAATAAAGAGACGATAATAACAATCATTGGAACAAATGAAAATACAGTATAATATGCTAAAGCAGCACCTTTTTCAAAAGTATTGCTGTTAGAAAAATGTGTTAGTACGGCTTTTAGGAAAGTTATCATTATAGTTATTGGTTAGTTTGGAAAAATAATTATATCCGCAGGTTTTCGTTCAACGAATTGCATCAAAGTTAAACTTCTAAACCTTAAACAATTATACTCAATTAATTGCTCTTTATAAATTTTTGTACAAGTATCTTGATGATAAATCAAAACAATAGTATCGTTTTTTGATAAGGGAATAGGTAAGGATTAATGAATAATGTACCCGAATTTTATAAATACACACCAACGTATAATTTATTTCCCACAGGAAATACAGATAAATATCAAGTTCTATCTGTAAACTCCGTGGGAAATAAAAAGTGTATTACCTATTTTCTAAAATTCAGTTATTGGTATTCTTTAAAAAATCAAAAATACAAAAGCCACAATTTCCTTTAGGAAATAATGGCTTTCTATTTATATATCAATTTGGTTGATTATCCTTTATAAAATGGCAATTTCACTACTTTAGCTTTCACCTTTTTTTTACGAATCGCAATGTAAATTTCAGAACCTGATTTGGTCAACGGTTTGTTCACATAACCCAAACCGATAGCTTTATTTAAAGAAGGAGATTGCGTTCCCGAAGTTACTTTTCCGATTTCATTTCCATCAGCATCTTCGATAATATAATCATGTCGAGGAATTCCTCTTTCGATCATTTCAAAACCAACCAAACGACGAGTTGTACCATTTGCTTTTTGTGCTTTCAAATAATCGCTATC
Source organism: Saprospiraceae bacterium (assembly GCA_045106825.1). Lineage (GTDB taxonomy): Bacteria > Bacteroidota > Bacteroidia > Chitinophagales > Saprospiraceae > CAWVWD01. The sequence goes on from JBGCFH010000186.1 coordinate 9,631, forward strand.
AATAAAGTCTCCTTTTTTCAACTTTGTAATCCAGCTTAAACCTGCTTCCAAAGGCGATGTTGTATCGTCAATATCATTGCCATAAAGGCAATAACCCATTTCCAAACGTAACGTATCTCTCGCACCCAAACCAATCGGTTCGATTCCAAAATCTTTTCCAGCTTCAAAAACGGCATCCCAAACTGCTTCTGCCGCTTCATTCGGAATATACAACTCAAATCCACCTGAACCAGTATAACCAGTAGCTGACAAAATTATATTATCTAACCCAGCAAATTTTCCTTGTTTGAATGTATAATATTTTACAGCCGACAAATCCACATCAGTTAGTGATTGCAATGCTTCTGCCGCTTTTGGCCCTTGAACAGCCAATAACGCATAATCATCAGAAACATTCGATAATTCAGCTCCGAAAGTATTTTGCTCATTTATCCAATTCCAATCTTTGTCCATATTAGACGCATTCACGACTAACATATATTCGTTCTCGGCTAAGCGATAAACTAACAAATCATCAACAATTCCACCTTTTCCATTCGGAAAACAAGAATATTGAGCATCACCAATACTTAATTTTGAAGCATCATTTGACGTTACTTTTTGGATTAAATCCAACGCACCTTCGCCTTTGACCATAAATTCGCCCATATGTGATACATCAAAAACGCCAACATTTTCACGTACTGTTTTATGTTCTGCTTTGATTCCTGTATAAGAAATCGGCATATTGTAACCAGCAAATTCTGCCATTTTTGCACCTAATGCTTCATGTTTTTTTACTAAAGGTGTATTTTTCATTGTTTTAGATTTTTGGACACGAATTTTTATGAATTACACTAAATCTTATTTTTGTAACTTACAAAGATTCGTTGCATAGCTTTTTTGTAGTTGCATTTAATGAGTGCAAAAGTAAGGTTTTAAATTTTGAATTGTATCACAGTTTCATTGAGAATTAATATAACAGTATTTTTTTATAAACTTTTCCGTTTTAATTAATAACATTGTATTTTTGACACTTTGAAAAAAACAAACCAACTAACAACTATGGAATTATTAGGGATAGATATCGGAGGTTCGGGGATTAAAGGTGCAATTGTTGATACAACAACTGGAGAATTGTTGTCAGAAAGACATCGTATTCCGACTCCAAAACCTGCCTTACCAACAGATGTTGCGAATGTAGTCAAACAAATTGTAGAACATTTTGATTGGCGAGGAGCGGTCGGTTGTTGTTTTCCTACTGTTGTAAAACGGGGAAAGTGCATGTCCAAAAGTAATATGCACGAAGATTGGGTTGGTGTACAAATTGACGAATTATTCGAAAAAACTTGTGGCGTTCCATTTTATGTTGCTAATGATGCAGACTTAGCTGGCGTCGCAGAAATGTCGATGGGAGCTGGTCGAGGACGACAAGGAAAAGTTATCATGGTGACTATCGGAACAGGTTTAGGAACAGGTTTGTTTTTTAATGGTACATTGATTCCTAACTTAGAATTAGGTCATGTACGACATACTGACGGAAATCCAATTGAACACTTCGCAGCGGATTCGGCTCGTAAGCGTGATGGTTTAAAAACCAAAGAATGGGCTGTTCGTTTCGATGAGTTTTTACATCATGTGATTCGTGTATTTTCGCCAGATTATTTTATTTTAGGTGGCGGACAAAGTAAGAAATACGAAAAATTCAAAGATATTTTGACGGTTGATATACCGATTGGTGTTGCTCATTTTTTGAATAATGCTGGGATTGTCGGTGCTGCAATGTACGCAAAGAAACGTTCGGAAGTAGAATAAAACTAAAACGGAAGGCATTTTGAAAATGTCTTCCGTTTTTAATTGATGTTAATGTTCCAACCAAGATTGATAATAATTTCCATCATCAATTTTGAGTGCATTTTCTGTTAACTGCAATGGCTTGAAAGTATCAATCATCACAGCTAATTCTTCTGTTACTGTTTTTCCAATACTTCTTTCATAAGCTCCTGGATGAGGTCCATGAGGAATTCCTGCTGGATGTAATGACATATATCCTGGACCAATATTATTACGACTCATAAAATCGCCATCAACATAATAGAGCATTTCATCAGAGTCAATATTCGAGTGATTGTATGGAGCTGGAATTGCTTTCGGATGATAATCGTATAAGCGAGGACAAAACGAACAAATCACAAAAGCCTTCGTTTCAAAAGTTTGGTGTACTGGCGGCGGCTGGTGTACTCGACCAGTTATCGGTTCAAAGTTATGAATCGAAAATCCGTAAGGATAATTGTAACCGTCCCAACCGACAACATCAAAAGGATGTGAAGCATACACCATTTCATGTATCATGTTCTGTTTCTTCACTTTGATTAGAAACTCACCTTTTTCATCAAAAGTTTCTAATACTTCTGGCAATTTATAATCTCGTTCACAGAAAGGCGAATGTTCCAAAAGTTGCCCGAACCAATTACGATAACGTTTTGGTGTATAAATCGGATGGAAAGATTCAGCGTATAAAATTCGATTATCTTCCGTATCAAAATCAATTTGATAAATCATTCCTCTCGGAATAATCAAATAGTCACCATATTCAAATCGAATATTCCCGACAAAAGTGCGTAATGTTCCTGTTCCTTTGTGGATAAATAACATTTCGTCAGCATCAACATTTTTATAAAAATAAGAACGCAACGATTTTCGAGGTGCAGCTAATCCAATGTGAATATCATTATTGACCATCATCACTTCACGAGATTCCAAAAAGTCATCTTTGGCTTCGATATTGAAACCGATAAGTTTTCGAGATGTCATATTTCTATCCACAGCGATTTTTGGAGTAACATCTGTAGATTTTAATATTTCTTTGACCATTGTCGGTCGATGAATATGATATAATAAGGACGACATTCCATCAAAGCCTATTGTACCAAAAAGTTGTTCATTGTATAAACTTCCATCTGGTTGTCGAAACTGTGTATGTCGTTTTGGTGGGATTTTTCCCATTTTGTGATAAATTGGCATAGCTTTTTTTTAGTGATTAGCGATTAGTTTTTTAGTGATTCGTAAGATTATAATCTTTGTAGAAATTGGTATATAAAAATGATTTAGTAATCTTATTATAAACCGTTCAGATTTTATCACATAACTGATTATTAACTGCTAAAAAACTAATCACTAATATCTATATTCAAGTGAACAAAAACAAATGTTTATAAGTATATTTGTCAAAACAACTATTTTGTTAGCAAGTTTATTTATTTTGTAAAATTATTTTTAAACAAATTTTGTTTGTAAAATTTGATTTTTGTCAATTTTATGAGTCAAATATATTGTTTTTGGCAAAAACCAGCGAATTTTTGCTAAATTTATGCGAATATTCGCAACTACTTTACTATAAATAAGTTTGTTTATTGGAAGAGTAATTTTCACTAACTATCAAATATATTGAATTAATACAAAAATGGACGCATTAAAACAAAAGTTTCACGGGAAGGCATCTGCCTTAGCTAAGGAAGTCAAAGCGATGTTAAAAGAACATGGCAATATTACTGTTGGAGATATAAAACTTCGTCAAATTTATGGAGGAATGAGAGGTATGCCAAGTATGCCTTGGGAACCTTCTTCATTGGATGCTCAAGTTGGTATTCGTTTTAGAGGATATTCTATTCCTGAATTACGTGAGTTGTTACCAAGAATCCCAGATGGTAAAGAGCCGCTTCCAGAAGGTTTGTTTTATTTAATGTTAGTTGGTGAGATTCCGACACAAGAAGAAGTTGATGCTATTTCGCAAGAATGGAGAGATAGAGCAGAAATTCCTGCACATACTTTCGCAGCATTAGATAGTTTATCGACAGATACACATCCGATGACGCAGTTTGTGATTGCGATTTCGTCTTTGCAGACAGAAAGTGTCTTTGCAAAACGTTATGCGGAAGGAATGCATAAGTCTGAATATTGGGATGCAACTTATGAAGATACGATGAATTTAATTGCAAAGCTACCAAGAATTGCAGCTTATATTTATCGTCGTACTTACTTTGATGGAAAGCATATTGCTCCAGATCCAAGCTTAGATTGGGGCGGAAACTTTGCTCATATGTTGGGTATTGACAACGAAGATTTCAAGAGTTTGATGCGTTTGTATTTAACTGTTCATGCGGATCATGAAGGTGGAAATGCTTCCGCTCACACGACTCACTTAGTTGGTTCTACATTAAGTGATGCTTATTTGTCATTAGCTGGTGGAATGTGTTCTTTAGCTGGTCCTTTACATGGTTTGGCGAATCAGGAAGTTATCAAATGGGTATTTAACATGATTGAAAAGTTAGGTACTCGAACTCCAACAAAAGAACAAATTGCAGAATATGTTCAAGCAACTTTAGATGCAGGAAAAGTGATTCCTGGATATGGACATGCTGTATTAAGACAACCAGATCCACGTTTTACGGCTCAACGTGCTTTTGCAGAACGTAATATCAAAGATTCTGAAATCGTAGAAGTGGTTTGGAAATGTTTTGATGTTGTTCCTAAAATCTTAATGGGATTAGGAAAAGTGAAGAATCCTTGGCCAAATGTTGATGCTCATTCTGGTGCATTGTTAGTACATTATGGTATGGATCAATTTCCATTCTACACGGTATTATTTGGTGTTTCGAGAGCAATGGGTGTTTTAGCAGCAGGTTGTTGGTCAAGAGCAATGGGTTTACCTTTAGAACGTCCAAAATCTGTTACTGCAGATTGGGCAAAAGAAAAAGTAGCCGAACATTTAGCGAAAGCGGAATAATAAAATTTAATAATAGATAAGTTTTAAATATAAAAGCCTTCTCGATTGAGAAGGCTTTCATTTTTTATGTACGTATTTTCTGTATTTTACTTTATTTCGTATTGAGTCGTTATCGTTTCTGCCACTTCGTTTTGCTGATTGTGTGGATTGAAATATAAAAACGCTACTTGTATATAAATATTTTCTTCTACAATTTTTGGAATATCAATCGCTGTCATTAAAATTCTTTTTTCACTTCCTAATTGCTTAATTTTTGAAATTCCTTTCATTTGTAATTTTCCTGCTTCATCAATTGTATATTGCTGAAAAATATTGGTTTCAATAGTCGCAATTACTTCTTTATCCATATTTAAAACCGATACTTTCGGTGTTACTTCGTGCGAAATTTTATTAAATCCATCTGTAAAAATGACTAATGATTGAGTTGTTTTTGAGTCAAATGAAATTAGTTTTGAACCTGAATTTTCTCCAATAATAATTGGTTCATTATCAAGTTTGTTGCAAACCATTCTATAGATACGACAGTTTTCTTCAGCATAATCTGTCATATTATTTGTACTTAAATAATCAGCACAACGTTCGCATTTTGTTCGAGTTTCTTTTTCAGTTGCAGTTTGTGCGAAAGTATTGATTGTTATTAATTGACAAATAATGATTGCTAAAAAGGTAAAAAGGTATTTATTGAAATTTTTCATAGGATAAATATTTATAATTGAATTTTAATGATTTTTCTAATTATAAGACAAATTTAAGAATGATAGAATCACAAAATTTACAACATTTGTAGTTATTACAAAGCTAAGATTTACTTTCTAAAAATATTTAGGCTTTCTTGTTAAAATGAGTTTTTTTCAATTATAATTTCTGTTTCGATATTAAATCGAAAATGAAAATATTACATTTTGTGTTGCAAAATAATCATTTTACGCAGATTTTTTATAAAAAAAATTCGACCAACCTATATCCCAACTCAATTCAAATTGCGAAAAGCAACTGGCGTTATTCCTGTTTTGGATTTAAAAACTCGACTAAAATAATGTGGATAATCGAATCCTAAATCATAAGCAATTTCTTTGACTGATAAACTGGTCGTCAATAACAAATCTTTTGCTTTATTAATCAATCGCAAATGAATGTGTTCTTGAGCCGTTTTTCCTGTTTCTTTTTTCAATAAATCACTCAAATAATTCGCTGATAAAAATACTTGTTCCGCAATATTATGAACTGTTGGTAAACCTTTTTCTGTCAAATCATTAGACGAAAAATAATCACTTAAAATATCATCAAATTGCTTGACAACACCTTTGTGTAAGTTCGTTCGAGTGTTGAATTGTCGTTCAAAAAAGCGTAAACAATAATTCAATAACAACTCGATATTGTTAATCAAAAGCGTTTGACTATGATTGTCAATTGTTTGATTGTATTCGTATTCAATACTGGTAATACAAGTATTTATCAAATTTTTCTCTGCATCAGAAAGGTGTAAGGCTTCTGTTTGATTATAAGAAAAGAAAGTATATTGTTTCATCTTGCGACCAAGTTCCGAACCTCGAATCAAATCCGGATGAAAGTACAAAGCCCAACCTGACATATCATCATTGTTATCTGGTTCAACTGCCATCACTTGATTTGGTGCAGTAAAAATCATCACACCTTCTTCAAAATCGTAATGTTTTCGTCCGTAAGTCATTCCACATTCCGAACCTTTCAAGGAAACAGTGTAAAAATCTAACGTAAATTCTTGACCATAAAATTTTTCGTCAACAACCATTTTGGAGTAATCCATCACACTTACTAACGGATGTTTCGGCTTCTCGCCTTCTACCATTTGATACAATTGACCAATGGTTTTTATATTTAAAATATTGCTCATGTTTCGATTTTTCGTAACTCGAAGCTCCAGCTTCGGAGTTCTATTCTTCCGAAGCTGGAACTTCGGATTACGTTGTTACAAAGATAAATGTTTTCAAATATTGTATTTTACACGTTTTACGGTTTGGATAACACGTTTTAGGGAATTGAATTGATTTTAGTTTTAAAAAATAAAGGAAAAACAGTTGCAATTGTAAAATGGTGTTTTGATTGTGGAGATATTATTTGGGCAAAAATTGATGGAAAATCTATAGATTTAGAAGTTTATAGTGGTAAATTAGCGGCAATTCTTTATAAAAATTGGAAAACACAATAAAAGAACCAACTAATCATCACCGAGCATTCGGGATAAACTAATTGACTAATCACAATTCACTAAACCATGAACTTACAAATTGCCAAAAAAGCCTTAAAAGAATACTTCGGTTACGATTCCTTTCGTCCGATGCAAGCCGAGATTATTCAGAACGTTTATGATAAAAAAGATACGTTGGTTTTAATGCCGACTGGTGGCGGAAAGTCGATTTGTTTTCAGATTCCTGCCATAACAATGAAAGGCATTACGATTGTCGTTTCTCCATTGATTGCCTTGATGCAAGATCAGGTCGAAGGTTTGAAAGCGAATGGAATCGAAGCGGCTTTTTTGAATAGTTCTCAATCTTATCCGGAGCAAAAAATGGTCGAAGATGATTGTTTTAATGGTAAGATAAAAATGTTGTATGTTTCGCCAGAGAAATTGGTATCAGAAGCGTTTACGCCTGTTTTGAAAATGTTGCCAGTGAATTTGATTGCGATAGATGAAGCACATTGTATCTCATCTTGGGGACACGATTTTCGTCCCGAATATACGAAGTTGAAATTCCTAAAAAAGCAATTGCCACACATTCCGATTATTGCCTTGACAGCAACTGCGGACAAAACAACTCGAAAAGATATTGTAACGCAATTGAATTTGGCGGAAGCCAAACAGTTTGTCGCTTCGTTTGATAGACCAAATTTGAGTTTGACGGTAAAAGCTGGACAAAAACGGTTTGAGCAGATTTGTGAATTTTTGGAAGATAGACCGAATACAAGCGGAATCGTTTACTGTTTGAGCCGAAAGGCTTGTGAGAGTTTGGCAGAAAAATTAAAAGGAAAAGGCTACAAAGCGGATTTTTATCACGCAGGAATGGCTTCGATGGAACGTGCGAAAGTACAACGAGAATTTATCAACGATACAACGCCAATTATTTGTGCGACGATTGCCTTCGGAATGGGAATTGATAAGTCGAATGTGCGTTGGGTGATTCATTATAATATGCCGAAAAATATCGAAGGTTATTATCAAGAAATTGGTCGTGCTGGTCGTGATGGCGTGAAATCCGATACAGTTTTGTTTTATAGTTTTGCCGATGTGATGAACTTGCGGAAGTTTGCTCAAGATAGCGGACAACGTGATTTGCAATTAGCGAAATTGGATAGAATGCAAGAATATGCAGAAGCATTTATTTGTCGTCGCAAAATGTTGTTGGCGTATTTTAATGATACTTCTGATGGAAAATGTGGCAATTGTGATGTGTGTAAAAATCCACCAGAACACTTTGATGGAACTGTCATTGCTCAAAAGGCTTTGTCAGCAGTTGCGAGATTAAAGCAGAAAGTTGGTATTAGAATGGTAATTGATGTGTTGCGTGGTTCGAATCGTTATGAAATCAAGGCAAATAATTATCATAAAATCAAAACTTACGGAGCTGGTGCGAATCGTTCGCAACGAGAATGGCAACAGTTTATGCAACAGTTGATTCATTTAGGTTATTTAGATATTGCATATGATGAAAAAAATGCGTTGAAACTGAACGATTTAAGTAAAAAAGTTTTGTTTGATGGTCAGAAAGTCGAATTAGTAAAACTATCTGCGATTAGTAAAAGAAAGGAAAAACAAAAAGCAGCAGCAAAGTCAACATCAACACCAGCTGGAATGATTCGAGAACGTGTCCGTAACGAATTATTTGAAGTCTTGCGACAATTACGTTCCGAAATCGCACGAGAAAACGGCATTCCGCCTTATCTCGTTTTTTCGGATGCAACGCTCGAAGATATGGCTGCGAATAAGCCAACAACTGAAAAGGAAATGTTAGCTGTTTCTGGTGTTGGTAAATTCAAAATGGAGAAATTCGGTCAAGTTTTTATTGACAAAATCGAAGCGTATATGATTGAAAATAACATCGAAAAAACGCCTGTTAAACTGATAAAATCAACTGCTAAAAAGAAACCTAAACTAAAAAGAGGTGAAACCTATCAAATCACTTTGCAGCTTTACAAACAAGGTTTGACACCAGAACAAATTGCAGAAAAACGAGAAATTAGTGTACATACAATTTATTCGCATTTAGCGAGATTATATAAGAATGGCGAAAATATTCAGCTCGGTCGTTATGTCAAAAAGATGGAAATGCAGCAGATATTAGATGTCATCAAAGGAATGGACGAACCCATTCTTGCGAAAGATATTTATGCTGAATTAAATGAAGAAATGGATTATACGAAGATTCGATTAACGATGGCTTATTATGAACGACATAAGCGGTAACGGTTGACGGAAAATAATTTTTTACAAAAAAATCAATTCACAAAAAATCTTCTTTTTTTAATAATTCAGAATCGTCAACCGTCAACCATCTACCGTTTTTTATAAAGTAAATTTATTGACTAATTACATCTCGTGCAAACATAATCATTGGTTTCCAATATGTTGATTTTGTTATATTTTGAACCATCACACCTTTGGAACTTGTACTGTGTACCACCGAAATTCCGTCCGAAGTATTGGACACAACCATCGCTACATGACTAACTTTTCCATTTTTACCAAAAAATATCAAGTCACCAGGTTTGACTTTATTAAGAGGAACTGATTTTCCTTCTGTCGCTTGCATTTTTGAACTGGAAGAAACTGTAATACCTTCACTTTTCATCACATACGAAGTGAAGCCCGAACAATCAAAACCCTTTGGGTCTTTACCAGCATATTTGTATTTGACACCAACGTATTTTTGACCATAATTAGTGACATTTTTACGCTTGACCATCGTTGCATCAACTTTTTTGGTGCTGTTAGTCGATGAACTTCCTGAGTTGACACTTTTAAAAGCATCACAAGATGCTAATAAAAAAGTAATCATAGTAAATACTATTACCTTACTTAATCCGTTAATTTTCATAGTGTTTTGTTATAAAGTTTTAAAAGTTAACTCGTTGTAGTAGGTTAGTTAATTGGTTATTACGTGATTATTTAAACAGCGAGTAATGCGGTTTGGCGAAAGTCAAACCGCTTTTTATTTTATACAATAACACAATAAGATTCGCCAAAAGCATACCAAAATTTTATTGTGAATTGACTTGATAATAACTTGGTTAACGAGTGTTGTAGTATTCCTAAATTTTAAAATCTATCTTAAAAATGTAGATGCAAAAAGTTAAAATAAACAACTTTCATAACGATATTTATCATTTTTTAAAAGAAGAAAATGCTATAATTTAACATAATTGGTATCTAAAAAACCAAAACTCGAAAACGCTGTTGTACTTTTGCGAAATCATTATTCACAAAAATTGATGATTGGCGAAAACCAATTATTGATATTAATCTCTATAATGAATATCAAAAGAATTAGTCGGGAAGATATTGAAGATAAGAAATGGAATGGTTGTGTACATTATGCTTCAAACGGAAATCCTTATGGTTACACTTGGCATCTGGATGCAATCAGCGAAGAATGGGAAGGCTTAGTCGAAGGTGATTATGAAAGTGTTTTTCCGTTGATTTGGAATGAGAAATTAAAAATTACAAAACAGTTATATCAACCGTTTTTTGCACAACAATTAGGAATTTATTCTATCAATTTGCTATCGCAAAAGCGAATTGAGAATTTTCTGAATGCCATTCCGAATGAATACAAATACATTCATATTAATGTGAATCACAAAAACAAAATTCCACAAAATTTAGGATTTGAAATTGTCGAAAGACCAAATTATACTTTACGAATGATGGATGGTTATGAAGCAATTTCGGCAAACTATTCTAAAAACCTAAAACGCAATCTAAAACGAGCGAAAACACACAAAATGACGCTGACCAGCAGCATCAAACCCGAAAAGCTGGTTGAAATGTATCGAGAACATCAAGGCCCAAAGATTCCAGAGTTAGATGATGCAGCGTATCATGCTGCTCATCGAGTGATTTACAATGCTTTGCATCGAGGAATGGGATTTTTATCTGCGATTGTAAATGAACAAAATACGGTAATGGCGGCAGGTTTCTTTTTGGTTTCTAAAAACCGTATCGTGAACTTAATGCCGACAACAACGCCCGAAGGTCGAGAAAAACGAGCAATGCACGCTTTATTAGATACGTTGATTTTTCAAAATGCAAGTAAACCGATGATTTTTGATTTTGAAGGTTCTTCGATTCCTGGTGTGGCGAAGTTCTATGAAGGTTTTGGTGCAACAAATCAACCTTATTACACGATTAAACGAAATAATTTACCGTTTTTTGCAAAGTGGTTGAAGAAATAAATACCTCATCCCTAACCCTTCTCCTAAAAGAGAAGGTAACAAAATGTAGCTTTATCAAGTGATTGAAGTTGAGTGTTGCTCCTTTCTCCTTTAGGAGAGAGGCTGGGAGAGAGGTCAAACAAACTAAAAGAAATGAAAAATCCGAAAGAATTTGATGTAATTATCTGGGGAGCTTCTGGCTTTACAGGTCGATTGGTTGCCGAGTATCTTTTTAAAAAATACGGCGTTGGACAATCTCTAAACTGGGCAATGGCTGGACGTAATCAAGCGAAACTCGAAAAGGTTCGTGCAGAAGTGGCTGATGCAAGTGTTCCGATTGTGACCGCAGATAGTCACGACCGAGCGAGTTTAGACGCAATGGTTCAACGTACCAAAGTCATCTGTACGACCGTTGGTCCTTATGCAAAATATGGTTCGGAATTGGTTGCTGTTTGCATTGAGCATCAAGTACATTATTGTGATTTGACAGGTGAAGTACAATGGATGCGTCGCATGATTGACAAACATCATGAAGCCGCTTTAGCGAACGGAACTAAGATTGTACACACTTGTGGTTTTGATTCAATTCCTTCTGATTTGGGCGTTTATTTTGTTCAAAAATCAGCTTATGAACAGACTGGAAAACGTGCGAAACAGATTGATATGCGAGTGCGTGTGATGAAAGGTGGATTGAGTGGCGGAACGTTTGCCAGTTTTAGTAATACACTTGAAGAAGCCAAAAAGGATAAATCAATTTATAAAACTTTGGTCAATCCTTATGGTTTAAATCCTGAAGGCGAACAAAGTGGTTCTGATAGACGAGATTTGCAAACTGTCAAATACGACAAAGCTAATAAAACATGGATGTATCCATTTATTATGGCTACGATTAATACAAAAGTTGTGCGCAGAAGTAACGCTTTGATGCGTTATGCTTATGGAAAGGAGTTCAGTTATAGTGAAGCAATGATGAGTGGCGATGGTTTTTCTGGAAAAATGAAGGCGTATCGAAATGCCTTGATTTTGGGAACTATTTTCGGTGCAAAACAAGGTACATTTTTAAGAAAAACAGTCGATAGATTTCTACCAAAACCTGGTGAAGGCCCAAGTAAAACAGAACGAGAAAGCGGTTTTTACAAATTCCATTTTTACACGGTATTAGAAGATGACACGAAAGCATTTGCAGTCGTTACGGGCGATAAAGATCCTGGTTATGGCTCGACTTCTAAGATGTTAGCAGAAGCGGCAATTTGTTTGGCAAACGATGATTTACCGAAAGGTGGAGGCGTTCTGACACCTGCTTATGCAATGGGCGATGCATTATTGAAACGTCTGGAAGAAAGTGCTGGATTGACGTTTTCGTTTAAGGTTTTATAGCTGTAAAAAAGAGCAGATGACGTTGAGGCATCTGCTCACTAATTTTATAATTCTTAAACATTTCCGATATACAAATTCGGTCTATTTTTTTCTAAATCCTTTAATTCTAATCGAATAATTGTTTTATAATTATCTACTTTAAATGTCTCCAAGTTTTTTAACAATCCTACTTTAGAAATTGATTTTAAAGTGCTATTATATAAGCAATTTAAGTACGTTAAATTACTCAACTTCTCTACATCTCGAAGATTGAATAAACTATTATCTTGAAGATTCAATGATTTCAATTTTTCTAAATGAAGAATATATTCAATTGTTGTAATCTGATTAGAAGTACAGTTAAGAAACTCCAAATTGTCGAAATGCTCTAATCCTCGTAAATCCATTAAATCGTGTCCCGAGATATTCAAATCTTCGATTTGTGATAATTCTTTCAAACCCGATAAGTTGGTCAACTTAATACTCAACTGATTTAGACCAAAGAATAAAATACCATTTCCAACAATATCGATTTTTTTACGTTTGAACAAACTTCTTAACTGATCTTCGTCTGGTAAGGAAGTATCTTCTCCTCGACTCAATACACTTTGATTAAAGGCAACTTGCCACTGTTCTTCCAAGTTGTACCACCAGTTTTCTAACTCTGTTCGAGTTGCTTCGATGACAACTTTTTTCGGTCGTTCTTCTCGATATTGTTTGGCTTCATCAGATAGAGTCACCACTGTTGTTTTTTGTGGTGTTGCTGCAAATGTTTCTTCTTTTTGTGTATTGTTTTTTGGAGTAGCCATTTCCAAATCTTGAATTTGAGCTTTCAGCAATTTATTACTGACTTCCAAATCCTTTACTTTCTCAATTAATTGTTCTACTTCATCCGTTTTTGTTATCGTTACGGCAGTACCTTCCAGCTGTGTTTGAAGGTCTTGAAGGTTATTATTTAAGAATGTAATTTGCGAATTTTTTTGAGCAACAGAATTCAACAAAATATTGTATTCCTCTTTCAACTCTTCAAATTTTAACGCTTCTGATTGTTTCAATTGAGGCATTTGTACCAAGCGTAATGCTGCTTTCAAATCTTCATCTAAGCCACTAATTTTCTCTTGTTGAAAATCAATCGTAACAGCTTGAGCGTTACTTTCTGCTACTTTTCTATCAAGTGCCTGAAGAGCAGCTTGTTTTTGAGCATTTAGTAATTCTATTTCTCGCTTCAACTCATTGATTGTTACATCTTTTTGAGTAATAATTTCTTCTAAGTTGGCGAGTTTATCATCAAAAGCTTTTCGTTCTGATTCGATTTTTTGAAGAACTTCGTCTTTATTATCGGTGAATAATCCTATTTGATTACGTAAGTCTGTATTTTCCGTTTGTAGTTGTTGATTTTTTTGTAAAACAGCCTGAATTTCTTTTTCAAAACTCGTTTTCAAATCCAAAGCCTGTTGTTGCAAAAAGTCTTTTGAGGCAGAAAGTTGTTCTCGTTCTTGTGCCAATTGTTTGACCGTTTCTGCTTCTGTAATTGTATTTTCTTTTACATCAATGGCACAAAAATAATGTATGCCGCCCGAGTTGTCCATATCTATTGTAAATGAAACAGGTGTATCTTTTTGTGAATATTCTAATGACGAGTCAACCACAGAATCTTTATGAAAAAATAACTTCTTATTACCAATACTACGACGAATAAACCCAAAATCTCTATCACTTTTGTATCTATCAATCACACCATTAAGGTTGTTTCGTTCCAACTCTAAACCATTAATCAACTGAACCGCTAAAAATGAAATATCAGGTTCGATATTGATATTGATATTCAAGTTTTTAATAATAAGTTGATTATTAGTAATTTGCGGAACAGCGATTCTATCTGTATTATTCAACCATTCAAAATCTTCTTTAAAGTTTTCAAAATTATTAGAAGATATAATAGTTGCATTGATATCCGTTGCTTGTTTCAGTATCAATCGGTCAGCATCACCGCCAGTAGATTGATTGAAATAATCATTCAAACCAAATTTGATGATACTTTGATATATTTGTTTGTCAATATCTCTGGTGAACTTATAACGAGTATCAGCGTCAAAATAACAATAGAAGGAAACTTGTTCGTTATGAAAATGAAGCAATAACTGCAAAAGCGGTGTGAGCAACTGTTCGTCGGTATGTTTACATATTATATCTGTGCCATCAATGACAAATTCTTTCTTCATCGTATTGTGAGTTTTTTGCTGTATTGTTAATCATTTTTTTTAAAACCTTGATTTTATACACCAAATTCCTTTATTTAAATTGCGATTCAAGCAAATTTCAAATTTACAAGATTAATTTACTAAATTAAAAGCTATGATAAAAAACACATCAAAAAAAAATCGGTTTTCTTCTTTCAGTTTTATTTTATATCTAATATTATTAATAGGTGTCTTGTTCACATCAACTTGTACGCCTAAAATACAAAGTATGTTTCTTATAACAGAAATATTAGAAAAACAGCCAAGTGCTTATGATAATCCTGCTAAAACAAATTCTGAATTTTGTAATAATGCTTTGAATTATGCTCCCGATACAGCACATCTTGATCACACGCCAATGAAGTACATTAGAGTTAATGTTCACTTTATGAACTCCTCCGATAGTTCTCAAAATTTCAATGGAAAAGAAGGTATTGAATATGCTAAATCACTCATTAAGTATTCGAACCTACCATTAAAAGACAATAAAAAAATGTTTTTACCGAAAGGAAATAACACCTCTGTTTTACCGGTACAATATGAATACGTATTAACAGCCGCTACTGATGACCCGAGTGACAAAGGCGTTTATTTTCATTATGATGACGATTTATTTTTCTTCGTTCAAGTTGGTCGAAATCGAAATCTGGGTAGTAGAAAAGTGTTAAAAAAATATAATGTTGGGAGCGACACGATAATGAATTTATTTATTATGCCGCATCATCCAGATAGTATTGCTTCACCGAGTTATGCCGTAACACATACGGGAATTGCATTAGGAAATAGTGTAAAGATTGCAGGTTTGTACGAAAGTGAAAAACCAGTTTGGTTCTTCAAAGGCTTAGTCAATCACGAAATCGGGCATGTATTAGGTTTGTCACATACCTGGTCTTATCCTGACGGCTGTGATGACACACCTCAAAATCAAAACTGTTGGAATCAAACCAAATCGGGACCATGTAAAGATGGTGCGTCTAACAATGTCATGGATTACAACTCTCGACAACACGCTTGGACACCTTGTCAAATCGGACGAATTCATCGAATGTTTGGTAATATTCGTGGGCGTTCTCGTAAGGTCTTAATTCCAAACTGGTGTACACTTCATGCAGATAAGCATATTGTGATTACGGATTCTGTTCACTGGAAAGGAGCAAAAGATTTAGAGGGACATTTAACGATTGAAAATGGTGGTTATTTAAAAATTAGTTGCCGAGTCTCAATTCCTAAAGGTGGAAAAATAACGGTCAAACCAGGTGGAACATTGGTACTTGACCAAAGTTTCTTACATAATGCTTGTGACGATACTTGGCAAGGTATAGAAGTACAATCACTTAAAAAACTTCAAGGAAAAGTCATCTCAATGGGTAAAATTCGATTAGAAAATATGGATAATCCGTTAGTTGAGCCACAAGAACCTAAGGAATAAACTATTTTTTAGCTTCGTCGAAAGAAGAATTGGTAAACAGTTGATGATTGTGAACTTCTCTGTACAACTCTGTAAAAAAACTCCGTGATGCTCTGTGGGAAATACATCATTACTGAATAGTAACATTGAATGAAAGCCTTTTTATGGATTCTAATAAGAAAATTTTTATTTTTCAGTCATAAGATTCTCTTAAAATAATTCGTTTTTTGATTGGTATTATAAAATTTAATATCTTGAATTAACCTTTTAGAGTTTAAATAGTTTAAATAGTTAAATGGTTTTAGTTGTTCTCTAAAAACAAAACTACTTAAACTACTTAATACATGTTGCGAGTTCGAATAACACTCGAATTAGCCTTATTTTCGTTTTAAATCATGATTTATTCGAAATGCCAGACTATTCGAGTATCAACTCGCATCAAGAAACTCGTAACTCGCAATTTGAATTACTTAAATAAGTCAACTACTTAAACTATAACAATATGAAACGATATATTTTCTCATTATGGGTGTTATTATTTGCTGTTCAATGTATAGGACAGGATGTTAAAATGTCAGAAGGGTTTACGATGCGAACCGATTATGAGTACGAAATCATTGGTAAAGTCGATGATAAGGTACTCTTGTATAGAAATGAGATGAGTCAGTTTACTATATTTAGTTTTGATAAAGATTTAAAAACTTCAAAAGAAAAAAAATTAGAACTGGGAAAAAATTATTTAAAATTTATAGGTATCACGTCTACCCCAAAAGATTTTACGATTTTATTCAGTCATAGAGTCAAAGGGCAAACGTATGTGAAAGCTCATAAGTATGATGGGAAAGTTAAACTATTAGATTCTACGACAATCAAAATTTATGAACGTAGAGCTTTTGCACCAGTATTCAGCATGGTGAAATCTCAAAATCGACAAATTGGTTTATTATATAATGTTGAGAAAGAAAAAATCTTGGAAACACTTGTATTCGATACAAAAAAAATGAAATTATTGTGGGAATATAATTATGAACCCAATGATTTTTATTATCGTCGTGATTTTGTAGATTTCTTAGTTGGAAATGATGGAAGTAGTCATTTGATTATAGAAAAAGATAATGAAAGGTCAAAAAGATCACAGAATAGATTAGAATTTTACTCTTATAATGCTGGGGAAGCTACCGAGACAAAATATATGGTTTCTTTTAAAGATACACTTTGGTATGATATAGATTTTGAATATGATAATATGAATGATAGAATCGTTGCTGGAGGTTTTTATGCTAATGATTTTTTGACCAAAACCATAGGTTATTTTTATTTAAATATCAACCCCAAAAATGATAACGATTACATATTAACCTTTCATGAATTTGATTCAGCTTTTGTCCACGATGTATTAGGAAAGAAGAAACGAGTAAATAAAGATGGTTTTGCAGAAGTCGATATTCAAGAAATTGTCCTTCGTCGTGATGGCGGAATTTTATTGATAGCAGAACGCAATCGGGAGTATGTTCGTCAAAGTACAACAATGATGACAACTTCGAATGGACGTAATCAAGCAGGAAGTCAAGTCGATTATTATTTTAATGATTTATTGGTTTTTTCTATTCATCCAACGGGAGAATTGCATTGGCAAGACATCTTACACAAAAAGCAATATTCGCAAGACGATGATGCTATGTATTCTTCTTATTTTTTATTAAAAACTCGTAGTAATTTACGTTTTCTATATAATGATGAAATCAAACAAGAAAACTCTGTCAATGAATATATTGTTAATGGTTCAGGTAAACCTGATCGCAAAAATATAATGAATACAGCAGGTGCAGAGTTGATGTTGGTGATGAGAAATGCGTTGCAAGTTTCGGCAGATGAAGTTATTATTCCGAGTGAGCGAAGACGACAATTAAAACTTGTTAAGTTGACTTATTAAGTTGGTTGACCATTTTTGCCGGTAGCGACTGTCTTTACGTTTTGCTTAATACAGTGCAACTAAAGACAGCTCGCTCCTCGCTGATTGTGTGATTAATCGAATATACGTCAAAAACAATGAGCGAAGCGATAACAATCACAATCAGCGACAAAGGAGCGACACAATCAACTCAATCTCTCATAAACATCAAAACGGCTGCGAAAGCAGTAATCAACGTAATCAAAACGGAAGCTAAACTCATCGAAAAGCGAATATGACTAATGAATTTTAAAATATCTTCTTTATGTTCTGGGTATTTTGGTAGAATTTCTTCTTCTAATCGTTCTTTATTTAGAAAGTGAACAGGCTTAAACTCTACTTGATTTTGCACTAATTTTTTATATATTTTAAATACTTTTACTCGAAAGTAAACGTTCAGAAAAAGAATGCCACAGAACATGGCGATTATTAGAAATAATAAGAAATTAACCATTTAACCGTTTTTTGTATCTTAGTTTGATAATTTGCGTCAAAGATAAAACTTCATCAATAGTTCTGTTTGTTTTATCGTTAAATACTTTAAAAGCAATTTTAATTTAATGAAAAGTTATTTAGAAACGATTAAACAGAAATCGTAAAGTATTGGTTTTATTATTGCAACTTATCACGGAGAAGTAATAGATTTATTACTTTCTACTTATTACTTAAAATTAAGAACACCAACAATATAAAGATATGAAACAGTTAATTTTCAGTACCGTTTTTCTTTTTGCAATCACCTTATCTGCAAATGCACAAAAAACTGGTATAAAAACAAGCACTTGGCAAACACTAAGTTTGGTTACTTTCGATACGAAGTTTGATGAAATGTTAGGAATTGATGTGGAAGTTCCTAAGTTTAGTCCTGCTGTAAAAAAATTAGAAGGCAAAACGATTACGCTTAAAGGTTATATTTTACCACTTGAAGGTCGCCGTTCGCAAAAGTATTTTATTTTTTCGGCTTATCCGTACAACCTATGTTACTTCTGTGGAGGTGCAGGAATTGAGTCTGTTGCTGAGGTTTATTGCAAAGAACCTATCAAATATACCACAAAAATGATTACCTTGAAAGGTACATTAAGGTTGAATAATTCTGGTGATTTGGATAAAATGATTTATACTTTATCGAATGTTCAAAAAGTAGATTAGAAATAATAATTTTAGTTTAAAATGGTCGAATGTTTCTAAAGCATTCGACCATTTTTAGTTATAACAATATGATGAAAATGCAAATAGAAACACCTCGATTATTGCTTCGACCTTTTCAACTTTCCGATGCAGTCGCTAATTTTAAAATGGATAAAAATCCAAATGTTTTGAAATATTTACCTGTCGAACCTCATCACGATATTGAACAAAGTATTGCTGTTGTAAAGCATGTCATTCAACAATATGACGATTTTAGAATTGGTCGAGTAGCCGTTGAACTCAAAACAACTGGCGAATATATTGGTTGGTCAGGTTTTAAATTTCATACAACGATTATGAATAATCATAAGGATTTCTACGAATTAGGTTATCGTTTTCAAGAAGAACATTGGGGAAAAGGCTACGCAACCGAAGCTGCACAAGCCTGTATGAAATATGGTTTTGATGTATTAAAATTAGATGTTATTTATGCTGTTGCTTATGCAACTCATACAGCTTCACTTTCTGTCTTAAAGAAAGTCGGTTTTCAATTTGTAGAGACTTTTATGGAAGATGGCGAATTGCATCATTGGCTGGAATGTCGTCAACTCTAATTATTTCATAATCAATAACTTTTCAGTCGCAATGAAATCTACGTTTTGATACCTTAAAAAATAAATACCATTCGATAAGTCTGAAATATTCAAATCAACGGTATTATCATTTTTCAAAACAACATCTTTTTGATAAAAAACGATTTGACCATTTGTATTAAAAAGGGTTATATTACCAATCAAACAATCGTCAGGAATTGTATTTTGTATTGTAATATTATATTGACTTGGATTCGGATAAATCAACAAATCAGATACTTTTTTAAAATCATCTTCATCAACACAATCATAATCAAACGATTCTAATTCAAAAAAATCCATTAAATCTTCCTTCATAAAACAAGGTCGATGAATGGCAAATTTTTTCATTGCATTAATATGCTCGTACCATTCTGTTATATTACTCGGATAGTTCCATCTGTCGATGTGTTCTTGTATTTCGGGTTCATATAAGTGCCTAAATTCATTAATTTGATTAATCACATTTTCTGTATCAAAAATTGTATTTAAATAAGTTTCAAATTGCTCAATAAATAAGGCATTAAACTGTTCATTTTTGAGCAAATTGATAAACAGCTTATTAGAACGCTGACAACCAGGAGATTCTTCATAGGCTAAAGTTGCTTTACTCATGCCCAAACGATTATAACCATTATGTATATCACTACTTCCAAACGAAACATCTAAATCATAAATCATAAATCGCCACTTGGAATCTGCTTCATTTGTTTTCCAAATTTTATAATTATTACAAGGCCAGTCAAAGTTTGCAAAATAGATTTCTGCAATTTGAAAATTAATAAAATTCTCTATATCTATTTTTGATTTTACATATTCATAATGTACCATTTCACTCAAATCATTATCAGAAACATAATTTAATAACTGTATATAATCTAAGTTATTTCCTTCTTCTGTATGTCCTACATGATTCAGAATATTGATACTATCTTCATCTATTCCGAATCTGTTTTTAAAATAAAAACGATCGTATTTTTCTCGTACATTATGAATTCCCCAATATTCGCCATTAATAAAAAGAATAGAAGGCTGAAAGTCTTGATGTTCCATTCCTAATGGTTCAATTATGGATTGTAGTATAGCATCACGAAAGTGTGTTTTAAGAAAATTCTGCCCTGAATTTCTTAAAATCAATCGTTTATTAACATCTGTATATTTGAAAAGAGGATAATCAATTTCCTTTTTACCATATTCATCTTTGAAGTAAATATTCAAACTTTTTTGTGGTATAAGCGTACTTCCTTGACCACAAATTCGCATTCCGGCATCTGACTCGAATCCAATCAACCCATCAGATTCAAAAAAAGTCAAATGAATTGGACGTTCGCCTTCTTCACCTTGAATATTATAATTTCCGTTTGGATAAGGCGTAAAGCCTAAATCATCAAATCGCTTCCCAGGAATAAAAATACCTTTTTCATAATCGAATAGGTTCAAGCTATCGGTAACAATTGAAATTACAGGAAACGAATATCTATTATGCATCATAGAATCTACAAAGTAGGTTTTACTATAAATCGGACTAACCAAACTATCGTTCTCAAAAAGTGCGTATCGAATCACATTTCCTTTATACACATTATTTGGCTGTTGCCAATGATGCTGGTTTATTTCAGGTGGACTTTGCAAAACGGTTGTTGGTAGATCGCTGATGCTATTCGGATAATTTGAATTGTTTTTTATTAATAATGGCGATGTGTAAAGTTTATCATTGATAGTAGGAATTTTGCCGTTTTCTGTGTAATAGATTTTTTGATTGTTATTAATTGATATTAACATTAACAGAAATTCCTCATCATAATATCCTGAATGATGTGATGCATAAACATCTTGATCTGTTATATTCAATACTTCTGGTGTAGGATTATGGAAAGTTATATACATTCCATTTATTAATAAACCATAAGAATAGTCAACTGGAACATCTACGGCTGGTAAGGTCGAAATGACTTGATTCGAGTTACTTAAAAATAATGCTTCGCCACTCTGTTTGATTTTGAAATTGGTATGTAATTCCGTTGTATCTAAAATATTCTTTCCTGAAGCGAATATTAATAAAAAGCCTTTTGAAGGAATTATAACACTTGGAAAGTCCATTTATCTAAGTCATCATTATTATCAGATAGTTTAAATCCTTGCAAGTTAATCGCTTGATTTTCATCGTTATACAATTCTATCCAGTCAGAAGATTCTCCATCTTTATCTACTAAAAATGTACTATTCGAAGACATGATTTCACTGATAATGATGTTTTGTGCGGAAAGCATTGTTACAAAACAAAAAGGTAAAAAAAAAGTAATAAAGGTTTCATCGTATTAATTTTTTTGTGCAAAAAATGATAAGTGATATAAAATCTCTCCTGTTGTAATTAATCAAAGATTGATTATTACAAACTGCTAAACGGTTAATTATCGTAATCATAAGAAAGACATAGAGTTAGTTTTATGAATCTCAAAACACTTAGAAATAAGGATTCAAAAAATTATCATTGTTTTAACAAAAGAGCATAAAATAAACACTATTTAATAAACGATTTAAATCAAAATTTGTACATTGATTAATCATATAATTTTATATTTGGAAGAATGAGAAAATAAATTGACGTTTTCAATTAGAATGTACATTTACATAATTATCAATCCTTATCAACTAAGAATGGCAAAAAAATATATCTACATTGTTTTCATAAGTTTGGCTGTTATCATGGTGTTTTGTACTCAAAGTGAGGATGAAACCGAATCTACTATTGCGGAAAGCAAATACCTCAACTTGTCGCCTGATGCCGAATATGTCGGAATGGAAACTTGTAAAACTTGTCATGCGAATATTCACGAAACGTTTATTCATACAGGAATGGGTCGTTCATTCGATAAAGCAACTCGTGAAAAAAGCGATGCGATTTTTGATAAACATGCGATTGTTTATGATGCAAAAAGTGATTTTTATTATCAACCTTATTTTTCTAATAATGAATTATTTATCAAAGAATTTCGCTTAGAAAGTGGCGATACAACACATAGTCGAACAGAAAAAATCAGTTACATTATCGGTTCTGGTCAACACACAAATTCTCATCTTTTAGACATCAACGGTTATGTGCATCAAGCTCCGATTACGTTTTATACACAAGAAAAAAAATGGGATTTAGCACCAGGATTTGAAGATAAAAATAGTCGATTCACTCGCATTATTTCGACCGAATGTTTGACTTGCCATAATCACTTACCAAAACACGTCAAAGGTTCTGAAAACAAATACACACAAATGCCAAATGGCATCGAATGCGAACGTTGTCATGGTCCAGGTTCGATTCATGTGCGAGAGAAAAAGGCGGGAAACATTGTCGATATTTCTAAAGAAATAGATTATACAATTGTCAATCCTCGAAAATTATCGGTCGATTTACAAATGGATTTGTGTCAACGTTGTCACTTACAAGGTGTTGCAGTTTTGAATGATGGAAAGACGTTTTATGATTTTCGTCCAGGTATGAAATTGTCTGATGTAATGAATGTCTTTTTACCACGTTACACCAATTCTCACGAGCGATTTATCATGGCTTCACAAGCGGACAGATTGCGATTAAGCGATTGTTTTAAAACCGGTGAAATGTCGTGTATTACTTGTCATAATCCACACAAAAGTATCGAAGCAACTGCTGTAAATCAATATAATGATGCGTGTAAATCTTGCCACAAAACGGCTAAAGATGTGTTGTGTTCCGAGTCTGAAACATTGCGACAAGCAGAAAATGATAATTGCGTAAATTGTCATATGCCTCGAACTGGAAGTATTGATATTCCGCACGTTAATATTACGGACCATTATTTGAGTAAGGAAAATGTGAAATCAAAAGTTGCTTTACGCAATGATGATAAAAACGAGTTCGCACAGTTTTTAGGTTTAGAAATATTGACGAAAACGAATCCTGAACCACTGGAAATGGCAAAAGGTTACATTGCGTTATTCGATAAATTTACGCCAGATGTGCAAATGTTGGATTCTGCCAAAATGTATATCGACCGTTCGCAATTGTCTCAAAATCAAAAATTTGCTACTGAAATCCATTATTATTTTGCAAAAATGGATTACAATTCGATTATGCAATTAGCCGATAATTTTGATGTTAATAATATTAATGATGGTTGGACAGCTTACCGAATTGGTGAAGCGTATTTTAAAAATAATCAATTAGGAAAAGCACAAATTTTCTACGAAAAAGCAGTTCAATACAAACGATTTAATTTAGATTTTCAACAAAAATTAGGAACGACTTACGCCAAACTCCGCATGTTCACCGAAGCAGAAAAAACGTTCAAGTTTATCATTAAAGAAAATCCAAAACGTCCAGATGCTTTGACGAATCTTGGTTTTATTTTGGTGTCCAAAGGTGATTATCGCAATGGCGAAACGTACTATCAAAAAGCGTTAAAATTAAATCCTGATTACGAACAAGCGTTGATGAATCAAGCTGGTTTGCATTTGCAGCGACAGGAAATTGCAAAAGCGAAAGTCTTGTTACAACGAGTTTTAAAGAAAAATCCGAATAATGAACAAGCAAAAGGGATTTTGAAGCAGTTATAAAAACACTTTTATTCATTACATTTGATGACTTACTTTCAGTTTTCCAAAACCATTAAAACGTCATATTACAATTCGGTAATTGTTTTTTCAGGTTTTCGATTACAGTTTCTGGGATTGGAATATCATCAAGATTTAAAGCATACAAATTCGTTAAATTCTTGAATCCATTAAAATCTACTAATGGATTATAACTTAAATCTAATGTTGTTAAGTTTATTGAATTTTCTAATCCGTTAATATTAGTTATTTGATTTCCAAGAAGATGCAAATCGGTTAAGTTCGTTAACTTAGTAAATTTTTCAACGGTTGTTAACTTATTTTTACTAAGATTTAAATATGCCAAATTCGTTAAATCCTTTAATGCATTAACATTTGTTAGTTGATTATTTGAAAGACTTAAATCTTTTAACTGCTTTAAATTACTTAATCCGTCAATATTCGTTAATTGATTATTACTAAGATGTAATATCGTTAGATTCTTTAAATTCTTTAATTTATCAATATCCGTTAGTTGACAAAGACTAAGATCTAAATAAGTTAGCTTTGTCAAATTTTCTAAATTATCTATCTCTTTTAGTTTATTCCAGCCAAGGTCTAAATGAATAAGATTCGTTAAATTCTTTAATTTACTAATGTCTTGCAGCTTATTCTGACCAAGAATTAAATAAGTAAGATTGGTCAGATTTTCTAATTTATCAATGTTTGTTAGTTGATTTCTATTAATCACTAAAGAAATTAGATTGGTTAATTTATCTAACTTATCAATACTTTTCAAGCTATTTCCATCAAGATGCAAATAAGTAAGGTTCGTTAAGTTTTCTAATTTGTCTACATTCGTTAGCTCGTTAGAACTAAGGCGTAAGCTGGTAAGGTTCGTTAAGTTTTCCAACTTGTCGATATTCGTTAGCTCGTTATAATTAAGGTATAAGCTCGTTAGGTTTGTTAAGTTTTCTAATTTGTCAATATTTGGTAGTCGGTTTCTATTAAGATTTAAAGTTGTTAGATTTAAATTTTCTAATCCATTAATATTTGAAAGATTATTCCAAGAAAGGTTTAGATTCGTTAGATTCGTTAAATTTTTTAAACCCTCAATATTCGTTAGTTCGTTATTAGCAAGGTCTAAATAAATTAAACTGACTACGTTTTTTAATCCATCAATATTCTTCAAATCATTACTTCTAAGGTTTAAATGAATAAGTTTTGTCAATTGATCTAAAGATGGAATTTTCTTTATATTCGATGATACTTGTAAATTTTCTAAGTTACTTAGCTGGTTTATTTCTGAAGGTAACTGAATATGATTACCATTCATTATGAAGATTTTTAATTGTTTGTGTGTCAACATTTCTTTTGGAAAACGGTCTAACTTTTCTTCTCTTAAATCCAAAGCAACAATACTACTATCAAGGTTGTCTACTTTATAAGCCACCTTATATTCATTTCCTAAAGTATCAATTAAATAATCCGTATCACCTTTTGCCATTTGGGCAAAACCCGTTTCATCAAAGTTTTCTCCTTTTGTATATTGATACTCAATAACGACTTCACCATCTTTATTAATAAAGCCATATTGACCATTTTTAAATGCTAACGCAAACTTTTCATCGTAGAAATAAAAAGCGTCAATCAATTGTTGATTTTTACGATTAAGTGAATCTGTTTTACTTAAAGCTTCTTGTGTTTTGACTTGTTCGATTTTTAAATCAGCCAAAGTTTTTTCGGTTTTTTCTTTTTGGACTTCTAAATCAGTTAAAGCCTTTTTGGTTTTTTCTTGTTGGGTTTCCAGTTTTTTAAGTGCCTTTTTTGCTCGTTTTTCATCTCGTTCTGCTTCCTTTCGCAAGTCTTCAATCGCATCAAAAGCTACAATGATTTTTTTTTGAACTTCTTCAGTCATTTCAGGACAATGCACAATCGCTGTATTATAATGGTAAATCGCTTTTTTAAATTGCTTATTTTTTAATGCTGTATTTCCTTCGTCGATATATTTAACATAATAAGGGCAATCACTCCTTTGACCAATGCTAAAAACGGGTATTAATATCAATACTATAATGGTGAATATTCTCATTCTTCTATTTTTTTGATTTCAGCATTTAGGTTGTCAATTTCTTGTTTCCAATTTTCGATTTTCGATTTTTCAAAATTAATTACATCCTTTTCTGATTTATATCGTTTGAACGACTTAATATTTTCATTAGCCTTATCAATATCTTTTTTAATCAGTTCAATATCTGTATTTAACGATTTTATCAATTGCCTTTCCGCTCGATTTTCGGCTTCTTTTGATTGAATGAAAAAATAGATTGCAGCAATCGCAATTAAACCTGCAAAAAGAGCAATACCAATAGCAAATCTCGAAAAACGAGTTGCTCTATTTCGTAATTTTCTATCATTTTTAGCTTGAGCTTCGGCAGCTTTTAGGCGTTTTTCTTGTTCTCGTTTTTCATTGACTTTTGTATTTTCTACCTTTTGCTGACTTTCGTTAATAAAGTCCAGTTCTTCTTGTTCTAATGTTAGTTTATCCAAATATTCGGTAATAAAAATCAGTTGTTTTTCCGTGAAATTTTCTCTGGCTTCTTCTTTTAAGTTCGTTTGAGATTTAATTAATCGCTTTACTTCTAACAGTGCAATTTCTTCATCACTTCGCTTTTCAGCAATCTTTTTTGCCAACGAATCATGAGCGATTTCATACACATCATTGTTGTCCGAATAACGAATGATTTTCCCTTTGATAAAGGCTTCCGTCAAGTCTTGCATTAAAACTTTACTATCCGTTTTTAGCGTATTATCAATTTTTTCAATAATCACTTCTGCCGCAATCGGTTCTTTTGTTCCGTCCAAAGTCACAAAAGGCGACAAGATTTGCCAAATATATTCAGGCATAATATTTGGGAATTTTGGTCGTAACTGTTGACTTACCAAAACCACTTGTTCTTCCAAAAACTGCCGCAAAACATCGTCTATTTCACCAATATTCTTTAAAGCTTTTAAACTAAACTGAGCGTTTGCATTTCGGCTTTCGTCATTTGTAATTTCCAAATAAATCTTATCCAAAAACACTTGCAAATAAGGCAACTCAATCGTTAATGACTTCCGTTGTTTTCCATCTTCATCTCTACCTTGTAATCGCTCAAAAACCTGCTCTGTAAACGGAATGATTTCTTTTTTTTGAATCGAAATATTAGAATCCTTATAAGTCGTTACGCCTTCGATTACTTCTTGGACTTTCGTAATATTCATTGGTTCTACTCGCAACTTCTTTTTTAATAATTGCGGTATTTCTCGTTCAAAATCATACAAGTAACCCAAATATTCTTCCCGAATCGAAAATATCATTTTTACAGGCTGACTTAGGTTCAATATCGTTTTTATATTCGCAATAAACTCCGTTTGTTCGGCTTCTGTTCCTAAAATATATAGCTCCTCAAATTGATCAAAAATCAAATATATCGGACGAAACGCATTGAGGTAAATGTTTTTAAATTGTCGTTCTAAATTAGATAATTCATTTTCTACAATAACCTCATTATCCAAATTTTCCAAGTCAAAATCCAACAAATCAAAATCCGCTTCCTCCAATGTTCCTCCAACATTTACCAACGCATTTTGCAACGATTCATTAATATTATTTCCTCGACGGATAAAAATATCTAACCAGTCATGTGACTCAAATCGACTCGCCAAACCACATTGTATCAAGCTGGTTTTTCCTGTTCCTGAAGCACCATAAAGCAACAAAATATCGGACTGAAAAACCATTTCATACAATGTATCAATTTCAGCCTTTCGACCAAAAAAAATGTCTGTATCAGCCTTTGTATAACTATCTAAAAATTTTAGTGGATATCTTTTCATGTTTTGTTTTGAACACGGATTTTTACGGATTACACGAATTTTTATAAAAAAGTAATCTGTGGAATTTGTACCTAAGTATCACAAAATAAAGCGTTTGTGTATCAATGATTTTTGACCAAAAAAAACTAATAATCCTATTTTACTTTTGGCAATTGCCAAATAATTTAATATTTACATACAAGCAACAATAATCGCATAAGTCTTATCTTCATCAATCAATTTTCTCATTATTTATTGTTTTTTGACACAGAGTTCAATCAAAAAAAATCCGTGTAATTCGTGATAATCCGTGTCCGTACTAAAAATCCTCGGCATCAAATAAATCATCGAAATCATCGGTATTCTCCTCAACTTCGTCTTTACCCAAAATCGCTATTTTAGCTTCATAAAACTGTTGATGAACCAAATCAAGTTTTAAGTTTTTAAACTTTTCTTGATTTGCAACAATTTTTGCTATTTCAGATTCGGTTTCTAAAGCCTCGCTTTTCGTAATATTCATCACCTTATTATCGCTCAAAAAACGATAATTCAAACTGCCATCGCTAAAATCTTTAGAATCATAAAAACAAGTTTTTGCCTTATCCTCAAATATCAACGTATTCCAATCAATGATAAATGGAAATAAGTTGATACTTTCTTGATAACGCTTACCTTTAAATAACAAAATTGCATCTGTATTAATTGGTACATCATCAGTTCTGACACGTTCTGCGTTGACATTTTGTTTTGCATCAATACCTAAAACAGTGTAAGTATGAATATATCGAGGAGATTGATTTCGCATTTCATCATAAGCGATTCCACGGATTGAAATCATTTTGTAAGTTGCTAAAAAGATGAATGTTTCTAAAACCGTAACTAATTGTTTTTCTACAGCAAAGCAATGTTTTAATTCAAATTGTGATTTGTCTAAAACTTGATTAATGTGTTGTAATTTTTTGACGGCTTTCGCCAATATTGTATTCGATGTTGTTTCAAGATTGTCCATTCCATCAAAAGGTAACGGTAAATTATTATCTTTAAAAACGGAATAAATGTTTTTCAAAAAATCAAAATGACCTTGAATATCTAATTCAAAATCATCATCAAAAAAGTGTTGAATCGCATCTTTTTGAGTAGCGTTGAGTTGGAAATTATGGCTGGTTTGTGTTCTATAATCCCAGAGTTTTGAAATCAATGCGAAGTTGAGCAACTTGAAAGTTCGCTTAGAGGTATAAAGACAAGTTTCGATATATTTTTTCTCCTTTTCTTTGGACAAAACCTCCTTCCCTATTGCAAATAACTTTTGTAATTGAATGCCCAAAACACCAACGAAACTGTAAACAATAATTTCTTTTGCCTTATTACTTATCGCAACATGACTTTCCCAATCCGACATTTTTTTATTGGCAATCGGTAAGAATTTTGAAGCAGGTCGACTATAAGGAACGAGCTGTTCAATCAATCGACGAGTCAAAAATTCATTAAATGTTTTACTTTCTTTCGCAATATTAAACTCCAGTTTTTGGTCAGGATTTTCACTAAAAAGCTCCCAAGGTTCATTGGTTTTGACTTCATTGACTTTAAATACGAAACCTCTCGTTGTATCTTTTATACCAACCGTATTTTGTAATTTCAAATACGCAATTCCTGCCTCGAATGCTTGTTGAATCGTATTAAAAGGTTCATTAAATGCCTCTAAAATATTATCAGCTTTTGTCCATATTCGATAGAATTGTCTCGCAAAGTTCACCGCTTTGTTATCATTAATTGGGTAATTTGTTGCGATAATTGAAGGAACACCTGCTGCTTTTAAACCATCAACTTGAGGTGCAGTAGAGCAACCATTCAAAAACACCAATTGTAAAATTCCATGTTCAACTTCTCGCCGAATCAAACTCGCAATACCTTCCGCTTTTCCTGTTGTTGTATTGGTAATATCTTCGTTGAGATGTAACCCTTTTCCACCAGCATGACCAGCAAAATGAAACAAAACGATTCGTCCACTATATCGAGTAAATAACCGAAACAATTCGTCAATACTAACCGAAGAACGAGCAATAATTTTCAGTCGGTTTGTGTCATCATAATGTTCCAATGCTTCTTCAACGATTTTTCGTTCCCTTTCAATATTAGGCAAAAAATCATCCAAATCATTAGAAAAAACAAATAAAGCGATTGGTATTTGGTTCGTCATTTTAGGGTGATTTTTGTGTTATAAAGTAGGTGAGGAAGAATACAATAATAAATTCACATTTCTAATATTGTTAATTTATTGATTATAATCCAAATATATGAAAAAAATATACCGATTGCCAAACTGCTTTGCGAGTAAGCAAAGGAATTTGGCAATCAATTCGTAATTGTATTTTTTTTGATAGATTTTGGGACACTTTTAGAGGATAAAAGGAAAAAAAAATGGTTCTTTGAAATTTTCTAATGAAAAAATCAAAGAACCAAGAAAATTAAATTCATAGTATTTTGGGTTCATTAACAACCGTATTTTTTATGGTAAAATCACCGTTTGCTCATCCTTACGAAATACACTAAAATAGCCTAAAGCTCCATTATCAAAATTAGAATTTGGATTATAAGGCGTTGTAGAATTAAATCCTTGACCTTGAACATTTGACAAATCGCTAAAGTATCGAAAAGAACCATTGTCCAATGATAATAACTGTATTGTCACGGTATCTCCTTCTTCAAAAGTCTGAAAAACTGGTTGTGAAAAAGCATCGCCATTACGATTTATATCATCCGAAAGTGTAATCAAACTCGTCTGTAAAGTATCATTGACACTTGCTCGAATACGATAAAAACTTTCTTCATCTACTTCATCTTGCCAATGTGTGAAAATTTGATAATATTGTACATCTCCACCACCAAAAGGTCCGCCACCTCCTGGGCCAGCATTATCGGTTGGAATGATTTGTAAACTATCAATCGTTACATTATGTGGCACTTTTTCTGTTGCTTTATATTCGTTGCTTTCACCATCAATTACGGTTAAAGTCAAATTGTCACCTTCCGAAATATTTAAGCCAAAAGTCCCGTAAATGCCATCTTGAATCATTGGTAAATTTACGATCGAACCATCTGCCAAAGTTAAATTTACGGTTGCATCAGCAACAAAATCTAAATTAATATCATCATAAAAGCCATTCGATTTTGTCAAAATAACTCGTGCATTTTGAGCCGTTGCATCGACTGCGGCATCAATCACGATTTTTGGTGTTGCATTTTCTAAGTCTAATTCGATGACTTCTTCACAAGATGCTAAGCTCATTATTGCGAAAGCGATAAAAAATATATTTTTTAAGTATTTCATTTTTTTATTATTTATAAATAACCGTCATGCTGAATTTATTTCAGCATCTCCTAATCTTTTGAGTCACAATCTTGATAATGTTCTGATTTTTTAGATTGTAATTCCTACGAAATCCCAACTTTAATGCGTAGGAGATGCTGAAACAAGTTCAGCATGACGGAGCTTTTTTTAAGAATAAAAACGCTACATCTTTGCGTTCAATCTAAAAATTAAAGTTCCAAGTAACAGAAGGCACAATACCAAAAAGTGCTAATTGTGTCGCTTCGGTTTGTCCTGTATCGTTGATGTCGAATGACAATTGATACGCATTTTTACGATTGTAAACATTGTAAATCGAAAGGCTTAAATCCGAGTAAAATTTGTCGGTATCTTTCAAAATATAAGTTAAACCTAAATCCATTCTGTGATAATCGGGCATTCGCTCGGAGTTTCTATCTCCGTACAAATTCACTAATGTTCCGTCGATGAAATATTTGCCAACAGGCAAAGTCACGGCATCTCCTGTATAATAAACAAAACTTGCAGAAGCGGTTAGTTTTGGAGATATTTGATACATTCCAACGATAGCTAAATCATGCGTTCTATCTTGACGAGCAGAGAACCATTCGCCTTGATTAATTACATCAAACTGGCGTTCAGACTTCGCTAACGTGTAACTTATCCAACCTGTAAAATCGCCTTTTTTCTTTTTTAAATAAAACTCTGCACCATACGCACGACCGACTCCAAATACAATATCCGACTCAATATCTGGATTGTTAATTGCACTTCCACCATCTTCAAAGTCCACTTGATTATCTAAGTTTTTGTAATAGGTTTCAAAGCTAAATTCGTACATATTATCCTTGAAATTACGGAAGTAACCGATAGCAATTTGGTCAGCGATTTGTGGCTGAACCAATGGTGAACTGGCAATCCAAAGATCCGTAGGTGTTCCAGCATTGGAGTTAGATAATAAGTGTAAATATTGATAATTACGATTGTACGATGCTTTGATTGAACTTGTGTTATTCAACAAATAAGTCGCATTGACACGAGGTTCTAAACCGATGAAATTATTATAAAATTCGCCATTATCGTAAGTTGTTTCTGTTAAAACATTGTCTTGTTCGTCGTATGTTTTTTCAGTGTATGCACCGATATTTGAAAATGTACTTAGTCGTAATCCATAATTTAAAGACAATTTATCTGATACTTTTTGCTCGTTGGCAATGTAGATTCCGCCTTCGAGTGCCTTTTGTTCTTCGAGTTCTGTTCCTTCGCCTTCTGTGCCGTCGTCGAATGAAAATTCATTAGGTTTTAAACGGTGATAAATCCCTTGCCAACCAAAACGCAATGTATTTTTAGGATTTACATACCAGTTATAATCTTGCTTTATATTATAATCATAAATTCCTGAACTCAAATTGATACTATTTCCACCAGCTTGAATTTTGAAACCATAATCGTAATCGCTATAAACCAACGTTGTATTAGAAAAAAGCTTATCGCTAAATAAGTGATTCCAACGCAATGTTCCTGTCGTATTTCCCCAATCAAAACCAAACTCATCTGTACCAAATACGTCACGACCATTATAAGCCGACAAGTAAATTCTGTCGTTGTCGCCTAATTTGTAATTTGCTTTAAAATTCAAATCGTAAAAGTACAAGCTGGTATTCTCAAAACCTTCTTCCAAAAACGGTCGAGCAATCACATCTGCATACGTTCGACGAGCCGAAAGAATCATCGAACCTTTATCTTTTTGTATTGGGCCTTCGGCAGTCAAACGAGAAGAAATCAGACCGATTCCGCCCGAAACGTTCCATTCTTTCATGTTACCGTTTTTCATCCGAACATCCATTACAGACGAAACCCTTCCGCCATATTCTGCTGGCATTCCACCTTTGTAGAGTTTGACATCTTTCAAGGCATCAGAGTTGAAAACCGAAAAGAAACCTAATAAGTGCGACGCATTATAAACTGGTGCTTCATCTAATAAAATCAAGTTTTGGTCAGCGTCGCCACCTCTTACGAAAAACCCGCTACTTCCTTCGGAGTTCGCACTTACACCTGGCAACAATTGCATCGTTTTCACAATGTCTTGTTCGCCCATTAATACAGGTACTAATTTGGCTTCTTTAATATCTAAAGTCACGGTACTGACTTCTGTGTTCGTCACGTTTTCATCGCCTTTTTCGGCACTTACGACGACTTCCGTCAATTCAATTCCACCAGTTGCTAATTCGACATCTTTTTTTACATTTTCCGTTAAGGAAATCGCTACTTCCTGCGTTTCCATTCCTATGTAAGAATACAATAATGTATAGTCGCCTTTCGGCAATGTTAGCGAATAAAATCCGTACAGGTTTGTGGTAGAACCTTCACCAGTTTCTTTGACTAAAACTGTTGCGTAAAGCAATTCTTCACCAGTCGAAGCATCACGCATATAACCGCTAACGGTAAAGTTTTGTGCGAATGTTGCGATTGATAAGCAGGAAAACAATAATGTTTGGAGTATCTTTTTCATTGTATTTAATTTGTATTAATACAGTAGCTAAAGCGACTGTTGCTATTATATTATTTAACAACGACAAAGATGAACGCCTTGCGAAAGAATTAGAAAAGTAATACATGAACGAGGTGAATTTCTACATGAAATGAATTATTTCTCGTACATTTGAATTGATACATAAAATCTATCCATTTATAAAAGAAATACTTATGGTCATACTTATTTTTATAATTTTAATGCTCATTTTAATTGGAATGTCCTACTATTCATTGGCAGAAAAATATCAAAAGAACAACCTTTGGCTTTGGGCATTTTTTGGGGTTATTACCTATTTTATTGGTGGAATAATCTTAGCTTTTTTCTTCGGTATTTTTGGTTTCTTGATAATAGACCTTCTAAGTTCAAATGGTGAGTTTTATAATTATAATCTTCAAGGAATTGAGAATTTTCTGGGTTTAGTTGGTGGATTAATTAGTTCTTTTAGTGTCTATAAATATTTAAAATATAGGTGGACACAGGCAATATCTTTAATAAAAACTGAGGATATTTTAGATGATGATTTAGGTAATTTAAAATGAACTAATTGTGAGTGATATATAATACTATATTTTGAGTTATAATCTGAAATAAAACGGCTTTCTTATAAAAAATTAAACGTGTAAAAATTGTATTATTTGAACCACAAAAGGTACAAAAGACACAAAAGGAATTCACAAAAGAGTGAAAATAAAATAACTTTTGTGAAAACACTTTTGATACTTATGTGCC
>JBGCFH010000187.1:0-2543 GCA_045106825.1 Saprospiraceae bacterium
AAAAGTTCAAAATAAGAACATTCGACGGGCGATTTAAAATCGCCCGTCGAATTCTTACTTAATTTAGATTGCAGATTATCGTAAAAATCACTAATTACAGCAAAACACATTACGAATTATTTTAAACCGAGAATGGCTGTGTAGTTCCAATGTAGGAATTATATTCTTTTTGCTCATCTGTTAATTTAGGAGTAGGATTTTTTTTTGTTTTTCTTGGACGTTTGTGTGGTATCTCAATCTTTAAATTTTCATATAACTTAATGATTCCTTGATACCCTAAGTCAACCCATAAAATACCTTGTCTAAACAATTCATTATCAGTCATTTGTTCCGTAGGACAATCCGTTTTTAACATACTAAAATCATGCACAGAACCATTATGTGTTTCTCCTAAAAACAAAACCATTAAACAGACTGTACTAATAATCGTATTTTTTACTGTATGTTGTTTTTTTTACCACTATACTTCTCTTTCTGATTTTCTTTTGGACGATTAACGCTTCGTTCCGTTACGTCTATTATCAAATCTAATTCTTCCTCGTTTATCATCCCTAATCCAAGTAAATTCTTAGCTACTTGTGGTACAGCTTTCAAATTTCTTGCAGGTAATACCTTACACTTATCTAAAGTTTTTACTAATAAAATAAACCATCGGTGTATGATATCAAATGCTTCTTGACTTGTTTTGCCTATTTCCCTAATACCTCGAATGTTGGATAATGTCGAATGTAATAAAGCAAAACATGTAAATATTTTCTTAATTTATCTTCGGGTATCAATTTTAATCTTGCTGTTAAACCATTGTCTTCACTTAAATACAAGGCTTTTCGAGCTTCATAAGACTCCTTCGCATTCTCTTTATAAACTTCTTCAAAGGTTAAATACAATTTTTCAAATTGTTCCTTTGTTAAACCGAAAATTCGCTGATATTGATATTTGCCTTTTACTGTTGTAAACATTGATAATTTATCCATTTTTTTGTAGTAATTTTATCTTATTATTTCTAAGAGTAAAATTCTAATCTTTAATGGAATTTTTCAAATATCAATTTTAAATATGTTTTTTATTATCATTTGATAACTCTAATAGTGAATTATGGAAAAAACCTGAGATAAAAAGAAAGTCTATAATTGAAAAAGATAAATCTATTATATGTAAAATAAATCAGATTGCATCTTCAAATAATAGATGATACATCTGAAATTTCTTATCAAATTTCGGTCAAGGGAAAATATAATGAACTTGAGCATTTCAGATTGAAACTTTTAGAATATCTCAAGCAACAAAAATTTGGTTATATCTATGTTACAAAAGATGAAGTTTCAAAACAAATTGCTTGTGAACTTTATCCTTTAATAAATGAATTAGAAACTCTCTTGAGAGGATACTTGATAAAATTTTCATCACAAAATTGGGTGTTAATTGGTGGGAAATAACCGCAGATAACGAAATGAAGTAAAAAGCTATTAAGAGGAAAAACAATGAAAAAAATTTCTCAAAGTATATAGAAAATAAAGTTTTTTTAATAGATTTTGGCGAACTTGGAAAAATGGTATATTCTTTATCGTCAGGCTATATTAGTAAAGAAGATATAATTAAGAAAATATTGAGTATCGAGGAAAATTCGGACGCAATTAAGGCTTTAAAAAAAGAGTTACTATCAAACTATAATAAATATTTCAAAGAAATATTCAAGGATAATAAATTTGAAAGAATGTGGCAAAATCTCGAAAACTACGACATAAAGTTGCTCATAATAATTTATTTTCTAACGAAGATTTAGTTAATGGAAAAAATTTATGTCAAAAACTTAAATTGATTGTAAAGAATGCCATAAAAGATATGACGCAATTTCAATTTACAGAAGAAGAAAAGGAAAAAATTATAGAAAATATAAGTCAGCTTTATGGTATGTTTATTTTCGAATGGAATGTATTGTTTGACGAATTAAAGCGTTTAGCCTCTAAAAATGGAAACCTTGATGAGATTAGTAGGATAAGCCCAAGAAATCTTCAAATATATTTGACAGGTAAAGGGATTTTAGACGAAAATGAAACTAAAAACATTTCTTATCTGACTACTTATAGAAATGTTTTGGTTCATAGACCAAACGAGGGAACAGTTAATGAACTTTTAACGCAAAATATCGCCCTATTAAAAAGCGTAATAGAAAAATTGAAATCAAAATAAAGCAGCGTACAACAAAAGCAACATCGTCCAGCCACGGCAAAAGCCGTGTCCAGTCGTTGTTGCGGCCGTTGCTATGCAATCCGAAGGATTGCATAGCAACGGCTCGTGACAACACCATCAACATCAATCCAATTCAATACGCTGTATTGAATTGAATCAATGTCGACGGTGTCGTCACGAGCCGTTGTGCATCATACAGAAAAATAAAAAATAGCTAAAAAAATGATTGAAATAATAATGTTTTACCTGTTTGCTTTTACTGCATTAATGGTAGGAATAGCAGTTGTGCCAATGACTTTTAGAGAGAGTACACCTATTAAAATGTTCTATCAACATTACTTCGTTCGAAAACC
>JBGCFH010000188.1:0-6326 GCA_045106825.1 Saprospiraceae bacterium
CTAATTACTTTTGTTATAGTTTTACGAATACATTGTAATTATAGTTATGGTAGTATTGTAAAAACACTTCATATACTAAACATATAATATCTCTTTAGTATATGAAGTGTTTTTACAATACTACCATAACTATAATTACAATGTATTCGTAAAACTATAACAAAAGTAATTAGCCATGTAGGATATTGATGACTTTTAGCTCTTAACTGCTCTTGATGATTCTTTAGACGTAAAAAACTCTTTTTCAACAAGTCGTGTGTTTCCCGTAAATTTGATAATTTTTTCTTCCAGTTATTCCGACTTGTACTTACTCGTTTTAAATCTTTTAGGAGTTTCCGACATTCTGATTCTAACTCCTTGTTTTTCCTTTCGATTTTGATAATTTACCTTCAAATGCTTTATAAGCTATTAAAGAGACTTCTTGTTTTGATATTGACATACCAAAATATAGGAAGTCTTTTTCTTTTTTATTCCTATCTCTACCGCAAAAGCATTAAAACCTCAGTTATACCTATGTCACAAAATCTAAGATAAAAATTATTTTTTTCAATTTTCATCTAAAATAATTTTCTATGCCAGTCATAATTATCTCAGTATATGGCAAAAATATCTCAGTACATGGCAAAAATATCCTATATGATGGCAGAAATGCCATGTAAATTGTCAGGATTACCTCAGTTTACTTTACCTACATTTGGAATGTATTCAATAAGTAACAAATCTTAATAATCACAAATTATGATTTTTATTGATACAAAAAATTAAAAACCTCCGTAACAAAATTTATAACAAGTAGTGGTTACTTAAATAAAGACATGATTTTATTACAAGATAGATTTATGTGAATTTAAGTAACTACTAAGATTAGTCAATTAAAATGCAAAATCTCAAAAAACAAAATAGTTGGGAAGAGGTGTTACATACACACCTCAACCCAAATCTAAGTAATGCCTCTTTTACAATAACGGATTTAGCTCATCTGATGCTTGTCAGTGAACGGCAGCTTTATCGGATAATAAAAGATAAAATGGGGGTAACACCACGAGAGTACTTAAATCACCTCCGTTTTCAAAAAGCATATACTTATCTAACAGAAGGAACTTACAAAACCATAAGAGAAACGGCGAATGCTGTAGGCTTTAGAGATACGGTTTACTTCTCCCGACAGTTTAAAAATCGCTTTGGAATATTACCCTCCGAAGTGACATAAAC
Organism: Saprospiraceae bacterium; assembly: GCA_045106825.1. Classification (GTDB taxonomy): domain Bacteria; phylum Bacteroidota; class Bacteroidia; order Chitinophagales; family Saprospiraceae; genus CAWVWD01. The sequence goes on from JBGCFH010000188.1 coordinate 1,213, forward strand.
ATTAATTGAATTTTCCTCTCAGAGAGCATTGGGCTTCATTACACTATCGTGATGATGTAGGAAACTATTGCCTACTGAGTAATAATCATATAGTTCAATATCAAAATTTTTAAACAAAAAACTTAATAATGAAAAAAAATGAACCAAAAAATGCCTATCAACTGATGGCAGCTTTATTTAAACTAAGATGGACGTATCTAAATCAAGGACTTCTATTTAGTAAAGGATTATTAATTTGTATGATACTGTTTTTAGTGACAATATCGGCTATAGGTCAAGAGAATGCCTTATACTTTGACGAAACAAATCCTGAAGATGAACTGGATATTACAACAGGTTTACCAATAGTATCCAATGTTTCTGAATTTACCTTTGAAACATTGATAAGAATTGATGACTATTCTACTGGAACTTTTGTGCTTTTCGCAAATAGAGGAAGTAGTGTTAATACTAATGGGACTACACTTAATATGACATCATCAACTTTTAAAGTTCAGTTTAAAACGAGTAATAGCCTAATAACTAACCACACTATTGATCATAGCATGGCACAAGGGGTTACTTATCATCTTGCACTTGTTGTTGACTTAAGTAATGCTACCTTAAATGACCGAATAAAAATTTATGTAGATGGTGTAGAGCAAACAAGTAACAAATCAATAGATTCTAACATACAGTCTGTAACACCTACTATTACGAGTCAATTTCGTTTTTTCAACGGTGCTAATGATGGTCAAACATTAACAGGTGTCGTTGATGAAACAAGAATATGGACTACTGCACGAACGCAAGCTGAAATTTTGGCAAATAAAGATATAGCACTACAAGGCAATGAGACAGGTCTTGGATTGTACTACAACTACAATCAAGGTACTGCTGGAGGTAATAATACAACTATCACTACTGTTTTTGATCAAACAAGTAACGGATATGATGCAACACTCAACGACTTTGCCTTGACAGGTGCTACCTCTAATTTTATAACCAGTCCTTTTACGGTTTCAGGTGGTGCTTGTACGGATCCTTCTGCAATGGCATCAAGTAATGTTGCAGCAACAAGTGCAGACTTAACATGGATAGAAAATGGAAGTGCAACAACTTGGAACTTAGAATGGCACGCAGGTGCGGATTTTACACCTGGTACAGGTGCAGAAGACGGTTCAGCAAGTCTAACAGGTTCTCCTGCTTATAGCATGGCAAGTTTGTCAGCAAGTACGACTTACTACGTGTATTATCAGTCAGATTGTAGTGGTGGAGATGAAAGTACTTGGGTTGGTCCTTATATGGTGACGACTTCTACTTATGCTTCAAATGCTTTAGATTTTGATGGTGTTGATGATTATGTAAATTTAGGTGATATTGATGCGATTGATGGAGCAACTGAGTTGACGATGGAAGCTTGGATAAACATAGATAACTTTGTGGATTTCGGAGGAATTGTTTATAAAGATAGATACGCAGGAATAGGATTGAGCATTAACGGTAGATTACAAGTTCGACTTGGTGATGGTGGAAATGTTGCTGGAACTTCTGATAATAGTGTAGTTACCAATGGTGTTTGGACTCATGTTGCCTTTGTTTATGATGGTTCAGGTGCGACTAATGCTGATAAAATTAAATTGTATGTAAATGGTGTTAATGAACCTATTACATTTAACACCACAATACCTTCCGCTATTGGAGATAACTCTTCGGATGTGAATATTGGTAAATATAATACGAGCAGTGCAGAATTTGATGGTGAAATAGATGAAGTCCGTATTTGGAATATTGCTCTAAGCAACAGTCAAATAGCGGCAGAATATACAAAAACCTATTCTAATCCTACCGCTCCAGCTTCTTGCTTGATTGCTTATTATAAATTTGATGCTTCAAGTGGTACAACATTAACTGATTTAACAGGCAATGGAAACGATGGTACGTTAATAAATATGGATGGTAATACGGATTGGGTTGCGTCAAATGCAGGTGTTTCTACTGCATCAGCTCCTGCTTGTGCCGTACTTCCTGTGGAAATGACTTATTTCAGAGGTGAAGCGACTGACAATAGTAATTTATTGACTTGGCAAACAGCTACAGAAGATAATAATTTTGGTTTTGAAGTAGAACGTAGTCAAGATGGAATCAACTGGGAATTTATTGATTTTGTAGAAGGAAATGGTTCTTCATTCGATGTAAATAATTATCAGTATTTGGATAAAGATACTCAAGGCAAAAACTACTATCGCTTGAAGCAGATTGATTTTGATGATAATTTTGATTATTCAAATGTTGTGATAATTGAAAATGGTGGAACGAGTACAATAACGATTGCACTTTATCCAAATCCAGTTAAATCAGAATTGAATATTCAATTATCAAGTATTCAATCATCGAACAAAACTTATACAATAGCTATCTACAATACTTTAGGTCAATTTGTACAACAAACAAACATTAATACGACAACCTCAACTATTGATGTTTCTGACTTACTTAATGGACATTATATTTTGAAAATTCAAGATGAAAATCAAATTATCTCTACTCAACGATTTATGAAATGGTAGGATAATATAAATTACTTCAAAAAACAAATTTGGATCGAGGTGCTACATCAGCACCTCGAAGCCAACCTAAGTACTCCTTCATTTACGATTACAAATTCAGCAAATATTAATTCTATCGAATGGTAAAAGATAGAAAAATCTAACGCCTAACCAGTTAGTTGGCTTTAGAAATATGGTTTATTTCTCTCATCAGTTCAAAACACGCTTTGACGTTTTACTTGCTGAAATAAAATAAAATATTAACAACATATTTTCCTCAAAGGATATTTGACTTCATTGCTTTAGTAATGAGTAAGTAAGATTAATGTCTATTGAGAACGTATAATAATTCAATTAAAATTTAACTTTTACTAATGAATCTATGTTATGAAAAATTATAATAAAAGACAAAATGATAACAAGAAGATGATAACAATAATCGCCATTTTGGTGATGTGTTTTGCTTCTTCTACTTATGGTCAAATAGCGATTAATCCAGTAGGGAATAATCCTGATCCATCAGCAATGTTAGATGTGAGTAGTATTAACAAAGGTGTTTTAATACCTCGAATGACAACAACTCAAAAAAATAATATATCAAATCCTGCCAAAGGATTATTGGTATTCGATGATGATTTGAGCAACTTTTGGTACTTCAATGGCACAGCTTGGGTCGAAGTCGCACCAGCGTCAAGCAATCAAGATTTATCAATTAGTTCTAATATACTTTCCCTTTCTGGAAGCGTTGCAACAATTGATTTATCATCGTACTTAGACAATACAGACGAACAAGAATTATCATTATCTGGCAATACATTAAGTATTTCTGGTGGAACGGCAACTGTTGATTTATCAAGCTTTTCCAATACGGATGCACAAACAATGTCTTTATCAGGCAATATTTTAAGTATTTCTGGTGGAAACACCATTGATTTATCTGCTTTTGCGAATACAGATAATCAAGCTTTATCACTATCAGGAAATATTTTGACACTTACAAATGGTGGAACAGTTGATTTATCCGCTTTTACAAATACGGATGCACAAGCAATTTCACTATCAGGAAGTATTTTGACATTATCAAATGGCGGAACAGTTGATTTATCTGCTTTTATGGATAATACAGATGCACAAGCGATTTCTCTTTCGGGTAATATTTTGACATTATCTAATGGTGGAACGGTTGATTTATCTGCTTTTATGGATAATACAGATAATCAAGCTTTATCCTTATCAGGAAATACATTGACATTAGCGAATGGTGGAACGGTTGATTTATCCGCTTTCACTGACTCTGGTACTGATGATCAAAACTTGACATTGACAGGAACTAACTTATCTATTGAAGATGGAAATATGGTTGATTTATCAACGTTTACCAATACCGATGGACAAACCTTAACACTAAGTGGAAATACGTTGACAATCTCCGGTGGAAATAATGTCGATTTATCAACGTTTACCAATACCGATGGACAAACCTTATCACTTAGCGGAACAACTTTAACGATTTTAGGTGGAAATAATATAGATATTTCAGGTGTTAATACCGATAATCAAGATTTAACACTAACAGGAAACACATTAGCATTATCAAATGATGCAACAACAATTGATTTATCTGGTTATGTGAATACAGATGGACAAACACTTTCTATCAGCGGAAATACATTAACGATTTCTGGTGGGAATAATATTGATTTATCCACTTTTGTAAATACCGACAATCAGGATTTATCTCTTTCAGGTAATGATTTAACCTTAACCAATGATGCAACACCTGTTGATTTGTCAGGTTATTTAGACAATACAGACGAACAAGCGATTTCATTAAGTGGCAATACACTATCCATTTCTGGCAATGCGTCAACCGTTGATTTATCAACGTTTACCAATACAGATGGACAGACCTTAACACTAAGTGGAAATACGTTGACAATCTCTGGCGGAAATAATGTCGATTTATCTACTTTCACTAACACAGATGGACAAACCTTATCACTTAGTGGAAATGTGTTAAATATCTCAAATGGAAATAACATTGATTTATCAAGCTATGTCAATACAGATGGGCAAACGCTTTCTATTAGTGGAAGTACATTAACAATCTCTGGCGGAAATAATGTTGACTTATCTACTTTTATCAATACCGACAATCAGGATTTATCCCTTTCTGGAAATACACTTTCATTAACAAATGATGGAACAACGGTTGACTTATCCGCTTTTGCCAATGATAATACAACAATCATTCAAGATTCAGATAATGATACCAAAATTCAAGTTGAAGAAACGGCAGATGAAGATATTATTCGTTTTGATTTAGGTGGAACAGAAGAAGTTGTCATTAGAAAAAATACGGATGGTGATCCAAGATTAGAATTAATAACAGGTACAAATAATAATACTTTCTTGGGATTTGGTACGGGAGCTAATAATTCTGGAACTTATAATACATTTGTAGGATATAGTTCTGGAATTTCTAATACAACAGGATTGGCTAATACATTCATGGGTCAGGGTACAGGTTTTAATAATACAACAGGAGCCTATAATACATTCATTGGTCAGGGTACAGGTTTTGAT
>JBGCFH010000189.1:0-1216 GCA_045106825.1 Saprospiraceae bacterium
TGTACTCTCTTTTATTTCTCCGAAATATGACGTAAGTTTATTACTTATTTGTAGAACCATCGCTTTTTTGTTTTGTCACTTCAAAGTTATGGTTCTTTTTTATTTAATCCTTTTTGTCCAGTAGTAAGAACTTCAATTTAAATAAAATTTCATCGTTTTTTATGTATTCTTTGTGTCTTTAAAACTTTCAATTCTATAATAAAAATTATACGTATAATTGTTTTCAATTCGTGCAAAATACCCTTTGCAGAAATTGAAAATGTAGTAATAACAACAATAAAATCTATTATTTAATATAATAAGACTAATAACCAATAGTTACAATCTCACTTTTCAAATAACCAATTCTATCCGCAATTACTTCTATTTTTTCATTTTCATTTAACATTATTGGATTTGAATAAATCATCCAATTTTTTTGATTTTTGCTTCGATAACCAATTGTTACACCTTCAGTTTCACAAGTAATCACAATTTTTCCATCACTTTTTTTAACTATTGGATTTGTTACTTTTGGTTGTTGTCCATTTGATTGCAATAGCTTTATCAATTCTGTTTCAGATAACATTGTTAAATCTTTATAACGCTTCTGAAAATCATTATTTGCTTCTCGCAATCGTATGAGTTCTTTTTTGTATTTTGGATTATCAACTAAGTTATTGATTTCGTGTTTATCGTTCCAAGTATCATATAATTCCTCTTTTTGTTTCGGTGAATTAAACCAAAGTAACTGCGTTTCATTTAGTCCATTGTTATCTTTCAATCGCAACATTTCCATCATAATTGACTGATTTTTACGATAAGCTAAATCTAAATAAATTGCTTCATTTTCATTATTATAATGACGAATATATTTAAAACGTTTGTCACGAAGCGCTCGACCTTTTGCATATTTTTCATCAAAACGGTCAGTAGCAGCGAAGATGTATTTTGGTTCTTCGGTTCGTTGGTATTTTCCTAAAAATGCTGTTCCATGAATTTTGTTTGATAGTTCAATATTCGTTAAAGACAAAGTTGTCGGAGCAAAATCTACGAAACTAATCATTCGATTATCACGAGTTCCAGCATATTGTTTATTTGGAAAACGAATAATCATTGGCACTTTCAAACCAGAATCATACAACAATCGCTTTTGTCGAGGCATACAACCGCCATGATCCGTGTACCAAACAATGATTGTTTTTTCCAACAAACCATCTTCTTCCAATTCTTTCAA
>JBGCFH010000019.1:0-34658 GCA_045106825.1 Saprospiraceae bacterium
TTCAGCATAAACTTTCTATAAATTTTCCTTTATACTTCTTGTAATTTTCTTAGCGTCCCGAGTCCTCGGGATGCGTCATAAAATTACAATCGTCTAAAGAAAAATTTAAAACGAAATCTTGGGTAGCTTATTTAATTCCTCCTCCCTTAAAATATTGTATTCCAAAAAAAAATCACACTTCTTACTTATCATTTTGATTTCTACTATTTCATTCCTTCCGTAAAGCGTAAATAACAAGTTTAGTAGTCATGAGTTAAGATTGATCTTCATTGTTTTTGATATTTTTATTATAAGATAACAAACAAAACAATTATAGGATTTTTTATCTTTGTTTACTGCTTTGAATTAGAGCAATACTACCTTTCAAATAAAAAACAATGTTTCAAACAGATTTGCATATATGGTTACAAGAGTTTGATAATGAATGGATTGTTCATTTTTTTAAATTTATGACAGCCTTAGGTTACATGGAGTTTTTTATGGTAAGTTTGATAATTGTATTTTTTGGTTTGCACTTTAGGAAAGGGTTTATTTTGTTACTAATTGTACTCTGGACTGCGGCAGTGACTTTGGTGATGAAAGATACATTTGATTTGCCTCGTCCGTATATGGTCGAAAATGAGGTTCAAATATTGGATGGTGAAGTCAATACAGATATGACTTTGTTAGATGATGCTGATGCAACGCACTTTTTTGAATTATTACCAACTTCAACGATGGATTATTTTGATAATCAACCGATTCCGTATGGTTTTCCATCAGGACATACAAGTATTGCCGTTGTATTTTGGGGAACATTAATGTTGCTTTTCAGGAAGCGTTGGTTATCTATTTTGTGTGTTAGTTTAATTATTTTGATTCCGTTTTCCCGTATTTATTTGGGTGTACATTTTATTGCTGATGTTTTGGGCGGTTATTTGGTTGGTGTGACGATGCTGTGGTTATTTTATCGCTTGGTGATTCGAGAAGAAGCTATGGTAAAATATTTAAAAATCAATAAACATCCATTCGCTTTTGATTTTAAAAACTTCTTAATATTCGTTGCTCCTTTCATTTGGTTAACTTTACTTAATGATACTAAATATTGGGTTGTTCCTGCAACTTTGTTAGGTTTTGGGCTTGGTTTTATGTTATCATCACAAAAAGGTTTACCAAATGAAACAGGAAGTATTTCAAATCGTATCGCAAGAGTTATATCTACATTAGTTCTTTTTGGAGGTTTGGCATTTTTATTAGAAAAGATATTTGTACTAACAGGATTACAAAATGTTGCTATAGCTAATGAGTTTATCAAATATATTTTAGTAAGTTTTGTTACAATTTGGTTAGGAATATGGATACATATAAAGTTAGGTTGGGCAGAAAAAATCTAACTTTTTTATAAAAAAAATTACATTTATTACTAATCTGTTTTTTTTATTAATTTTAATAATATATTATACTGACTCTTGAACCTTAATAAAAGAATGGATTAGAATGGATTTATATACATGATAAGGTATAAAGCATGACTTTAACTTGTCAGTATCTACTTTTTAAGAGAAAAATTGATTTTAGAAATCAGAATTTTATCGTTTAAAAAGTATATGTGGAAAGAGAAATGTATGAAATTGAATTACTACTTTTTAGGAATATTGATGCTTGTATGTATGGTTACATCGGCTCAATCTAATATGGCTTTCAATCATTTGTCAATCTATGACGGATTATCACAGGCTACTGTGAATACGATTTTGCAAGATAAAAATAACGTCATTTGGTTAGGTACTCGTGATGGATTGAATCAGTATGATGGCTATAATTTTAAGGTATATAAATATGACTTGCGAAATATAGAAAGTGTTAGTAATAATAATATTAAGATTGTTTATGAAGACAAGGTTGGTGATTTGTGGATTGGAACAGATAAAGGGCTGAACCGATTTAATAAAAAAACAGAAACTTTCGAACGATTTTTTGCTCAAAAAGATAATTACAATGCTTTAAGTGATAATAATATTCGTGATATTAGAGAAGATGCTACGGGCAATCTTTGGATAGGAACAAGTGAAGGTGGTGTTTGTCGAGTGGTCTTTGATGGAAATAAATCACAACGAAAAGTTAAAAAATTTGAATCTTATAAATCATCTAAAAAAATAAACTCGCTGTCTGACAACTCGGTACGAAAATTCTTTTTAGATGAAACTGGTAACTTTTGGATTGGTACAGATGGTGGATTAAACTTATTAAATAGTCATAACGGTACATTCAGTTTTAAACGTATCACGGATACAAACCTTGATTTCTCTGTCATTTCGGTGAGTTGTATTACAGAAGATAAACGTGGCAATCTCTGGATGGGAACTTGGGGCGACGGCTTGATTCGAATGTCAAATGGTACAAGTCAGCAAGTTTTTAAACAATACTTGCCAGGAAAAGAATATAATTTCAAAGAACCTTATATTGTTGCGTTATCAACAGATGATAAAGGACGTATTTGGGTAGGAACTTGGACAAATGGCTTGAATGTCATCGAACAAGATAATCGAGGACAAACTATTTTTACACATTATCAGCATGATCCATTAAATCCAAAAAGTATTTGTCATAATTCTATTCGATCAATTTTTCAGGATAAATCTGGTGTTATCTGGATTGGAAGTTATGGAAATGGTATCAGTAAGTATGATAAAAATGCAACAAAATTTCAACATTTTGAGCAAGATATTCATAATTCAAACGGTCTGAAAGGAGAAGATGTTTATGCTATTTCGGAAGATAATTATGGTTATGTTTGGATTGGAACATGGGTTGGTGGATTACATCGAACTCGGGACTTAAACTCTGGTAATTATCAACATTTTTCACAAAGTCAATTTTCTAATTTTACAAATGAAAAAATAACAAATCTGCTATTAGATAATAAAGGTAGATTCTGGATTGGAACTTGGGGAAAAGGCGTTTATCAAGCAAATTTTACGCTCAATGGTGCAGTGAATAGTTTTACGACTATTGATATTTTGAATGAAGACGGCGAGGTTTCGAGCGGCTTTAATAACATTCGTCAAATCTATGAAGGTCGAGATGGAACAATCTGGTTAGCAACAAGTAAAGGAGTTTATAGATTAAAAAATAATCAGTTTGAATACATTCAACTATTTAGAAATAAGGAAAACCCTGAAAGTCTCGGAAATGATGATATTCATTCCATATTTGAAGATAGTCGAGGCAACTTATGGTTAGGTTCTACTTGGAATGGTTTAGGTTTTATTCCCGTTGATGAAATTCAAACTGATAAGAAGAATTTTGTTACAACATTCAAACATCAACAAAATAATTTGCTTAGTATTAGTTCTGATAATATTTCTGTGATTTATGAGGATAATAAACAAAATCTTTGGATAGGAACAGAAGGTGCAGGTATTAATCTCTATAGTTATAAAAATCAGAATTTTGATAATTTTACAGAATCTGATGGATTACCAAACGGTGTCATCAATGGAATTTTGGAAGATGAACGAGGGCATTTATGGTTAAGTACCAACAATGGTATTTCAAAATTTGATACGGATAAACGTATTTTTGAAAACTATGATGTTCGTGATGGTTTGCAAAGTAACGAGTTCATTCGATTATCATCTTACAAAACTGCTTTAGGTTGGATGTATTTTGGTGGAATCAATGGTATCAATTATTTTCATCCTGCAAAGATTAAATCGAATCAACTTCCACCAAAATTGATTTTTACCGATTTTAAAATTTTTAATAAATCCGTTGATTTTACGAATGACAATGCCGAAATCACTACACCAATTCAATTCGTAAAAGAAATTAATCTTTCGTATAAGGACGAAGTATTTAGCTTTGAGTTTGCAGCTTTGAACTACACAAATCCTGAACGAAATCAGTACAAATATCGCTTAGTTGGCTTTAATAAAATATGGCAAAACATTGGTAATCAACGTAATGTAACGTTTACAAATCTAAACCCAGGTACTTATACACTTAAAGTCAAAGGTGCAAATAGTGATGGTATTTGGAACGATCAACCAGTTTCTATTACCATAAATATCTTGCCTCCATTTTGGGCAACTTGGTGGTTTAGAACAATTGCTACGATATTATTAGGTTTGACTATTTTTGCCTTTTTCCGTTATCGAATGCGTCAAGTAAAAGTTGAAAATGAAAAATTAGAACGATTAGTACAAGAACGAACGATTAAAATTCAACGACAAAAAGAATTAATCGAAGAACGTTCTAAATTCAAAGAACAATTCTTTTCTAATGTCAGTCATGAGTTAAGAACGCCTTTAAACGGTATTTTAGGAATCAGTCATTTATTAGCCAAAACCGAATTAAATAAAACTCAGCGACAGTTTACACAAGCTATCAAAACATCTGCCGACAACTTATTAGTGATTATTAATGATTTGTTAGATGTCTCTAAACTAAATGCTGGACAGTTAGAATTAGTACAAAAACCGTTTGATACGATTACTTTATTTACCACTTTATACGAACTATTCCGACCTCGAATCGAAGAAAAAGGTTTGAAACTTAACTTTGATATTGATCGTGAAATTCCACAATATTTATCAGGAGATCAAGTACGTTTTTATCAAATATTAATCAACCTTTTAGGCAATGCATTGAAGTTTACGGCACAAGGTCAAATTACCTTAAGACTTCGAAAAGACGAAAGAGAAAACGATAAACAATTTTGGATAAAAATAGAAGTAGAAGATACAGGAATTGGTATTCCAAAAGATAAAATTGATAAAATTTTTGGAAATTATACACAAGTTATTGATGCTTCAGGTTATCATTATGAAGGTTCGGGACTTGGCTTGACAATAGTCAAAAACTTGGTCGAAATCAAAGGCGGAACAATTAATGTTCAAAGTGAACAATATCAAGGTACAACATTTACCTTGTTTTTACCTTTTATTGAACCGACGGACGAAGCTGTCGACGAATTTTTATTAGAAGAAGCCAATCAAATTTTTAAACAAAAATGGGAAGGTCGCAAAGTTTTATTGATTGAGGACAATAAAGTCAATCAATTATATGCCAAAAATTTATTCATCGAATGGCAACTAAATGCGGACTTCGCAATGACCATAAAAGAAGCCGAAGAACTTACCACACACAACGATTATGATTGTATTTTGGCAGATGTAAAATTGCCAGATGGCGATGGTTTGAAGTTTATCAGAAGTATTCGTGAAAGTCAAGTTCATTTAAATCATAATACAACCGTTATCGTATTAACGGCAGGTGCTTCGCCTCAAGAACGAGCAAGAGCAACAGGTTTAGATATATTTGCCTACATGACGAAACCATTTGACCCAGATAGTTTGATGCGTGCGTTGAATCTTGTTTTTACTCAAAATATTGATAAAAAAATAGAATCCAAAGAGATTGATTACAAGTATCTAACGAACCTTTTTCAATTGGTTAAAAACAACAAACAAAGTGTTGTGGACTTATTAGAAGTTTATCTTAAACAAGCTCCAAAATTCAAAGAAAATATTCAAAAACATATTAAAGATAGAGATTACGAAAATCTTTACTTTGAAACACATACAATGTTATCTTCTTTACGAACTATTGGAATTGATGAACTAACAACTATAATGCAAAATTTGAATCAATCTACTCGTCAATTGACTTCCTTCGAAATCATCGAAGAAATATATGGCGACTTCGAACGTAAACATGATATACACTTAATAAAATTAAAAGGTGAAGTCAAGAAAATTAAGAAGGAAATTAAGTTGACGGTTGACGGTTGACCGTCAACCAAACACAGAAACCGCTTGAACGACAACTTTTCCATCTTCATTCAAAACCTGATGTGTATAAGTATCATCTTGATTATCAATAGCTTGTATAGTTAGGCTTTCGCCCAATATAGCTTCTGACTTCATAATGATATCGACACATTTTACCACTTGCGTTTGATGAATAATAGTCGGTAACTCTTCCAAAATCCAGCGGAAATAATGAATATGATTGACGTGATTATTCGTATCTAAACAGAACCATTTTACAGCAATCTTTGATTGAAAATCAGCTTCTTTTATTTTAGGAATTTTACCTTTCGCAATTGGTAATCGTTCTTTTTCAATATTGATTTCTTGCACTAAAGCCTTCAAAAAATCAGGAACGATGGACAATCTTCGGGTTTTGATATTTACAAGTAACCAAGTAGACGTTGCTTGTGCAATCAGTTCATTATCAGCATTGTACAATCGCAAATCCCGATAAAAAAAATACTTATCAAAACCCGATGGAAACGTTTTAACCGTAACAGTTTCGTGTAATTTTGGATAATCGAATACTTCAACTTTCATACGATTCAAAACCCACATCAAGTCGTATTTGAGCATCTCCTCGCCTGTAATATTTAAATCAATCACATGAAGCCAGGCAGCTTCTTGAAAGTAGTTTACCAGATTATGAAATGCTACTTTTCCATTGACATCAATCTCGTTTGCTCGTACTTGAAAATTCGTTATTTTATAAAATTTGGACATGATTTTGGTTGCTGGTTACTGGTTTTTAGTAACCATTTTTTTTAAAACATATAAACCGCTCGGAATGATAATGACTTTAAAATATAAGGTTCTGTAAATGCTGTTCCAGTATCTGCCCAATCTGTAATAGAAATTGGAGAATAAGAATATCTAACCTCAACTCCAATATTATCATTGATAAAATAGCCAAGACCTGCTAAGAAGTTAAAATTATTATCCCGTAATCGGTCACCTTCTTTTTCGATTTCATCAATTTCACTTAATGTTAATTCTTTTAATCGAACTAATCTTCCATAAGACAAACCTGCATTTAACATAAAACCGCCATCAATATAATTCATTATTAAAGGTATTTCGACATAATGTAAACTAATATTCGTGTATGGCTTGGTTAATTGTTCATCTGTAGAACGACGACTTCCTTTTTGAGTATACAAAAACTCAATACTTGGACGCCAACGTTCAGCGATTTGTACACCAACAACGCCTCCAACATGCAAACCAGGTTTATTATAACCTGCCAACAAATCACCATCAATTTGTGAAGCATTAAATCCACCGATTAAACCAGCTTTAAATGTTCCTTCTTGTGCCATTCCAAAAAATGGAATCATCAATATTAAAAAATTAAAAAGTAAGCGTTTCATATTTTCGTGGTTACGAGTTGCGAGTTACGAGTTGCGGGTTTTATCATTCTCATGATTACCAACAACACATAATTCGCAACCTATTATTTTATTAAATGTTCTTTTGTATAACGATATTTGCAACCTAATGTAGGTAATAAATAAGAAGTAACAAGTTCGTTTAAGTAGGTTGACAGAATTATTTAGATAAAAGCCACGAATGCACTAATTTATAATTATTTGAAAATCAATTAATTAATTATTTTTTTTATTCGTGCATTCTGCCTGCTCCGAAATCTCGGTGGTGACTTTTATTTTTGTCCGACTACTTAACAAAAAAGCGTCAATCAATTCGTTAAATACCTATTACTTCTTACCTATTACTTTTTATTTAAACTGATGTTAAAATATACCAATTACACACTCAAAAAATTTGAAGCAATTTTTGAAGAATTGCAATATACGATTCGTTATGAAAAAGGTAGTTTTCAATCTGGTTATTGTATGGTCAAAAATCAAAAAATCGTTATTATTAATAAATTCTTTGATACAGAAGCAAAAATAAACTGTTTAATTGACATCTTAAATACAATCGAAATGGATAAAACGGAATTGACGAAAAAATCTCAAAAATTTCTCCTTGAAGTCGTACCACAATATATTGAACAGAAGAAATAATCATATTCAATATCATTTCGTATTTTAAGTCAAAAAAACATCAAGATTCCTAACTTTGATGCAATTGTAAAATACTCTTGCAATAACTGACAAAATACAAAATTCAGCACACAACCTTCATTGATATTCTCTAATGTACAGATAGATAATTGTTGTGGCTCTTTGACAATTTTTGCCCGTAGCGGCTGTCTTTAGCTGCCGTCTTTGTTTAAAATTGTTTATGGCAGCTAAAGACAGCCGCTACAGAAAACAATAATTTTTGCTTTTGGCAAAATTGTCAATGAACCACTGTTGTTTTGTTGCTTGTTTCTACAGCGGAAGATTAACTTAAAATTTTACCATAATTTCATAGTCTTTCTCATCCGACAACAATACTTTTTGAGCATTTTTGATAGAAAAACCAATATTTGGCTCATAAGTCAATGCTTTATCAGAAGTATAAATTTGTGTATCTGCTTTTCGATTAATCAAGATTTTAATAAAATTACCATTCTCATCTTTAAACAACTTAATACGTTGTACGGCTAAATCTTCATCGGTTGTCTTATAAGTTGTCGAGTATTCTGTTTCAAATGTATTGTATTTATCAAAAAGCGATGGTTTATTAATATCACTATTGATAAACATCGACAACTCTTTATTCAAGTCAAACGCCGTCAATGTTTGTGTTTCAGATTCACCATTGATACGCACTGTTTTTTCGATTGCTTTCAGTTTGCTTTCCGCAATTTCTGATTCAAAAAAGCCTTTCACATCAAAAAATGGTTTTTCCATACTTCCTTCAACCGTTATACTTTCTTGATTCGCACAACTTACCAAAATCAACGTTACAAAACTTATGTATATATAATTTTTCATTATCAATTATCAATTATCAATTAAAATAAACTTCCATTTGAATATTACAACGTTCATAAGGTGCAGGTGTTCTTGGAATCTCAACAAATCCTAATTTTTCATACAATTTCATCGCTGGTGTTAATATCGTATTGCTTTCTAAATAAACAGTTTTAGCACCAAGTGATTTTGCCTTTTCGAGTATTGCCATTCCTAATTGATAACCAATCCCTTTTCCTTGAACCGTTGGAGAAACAGCCATTTTTGCCAATTCATATTTAGTCGGTGACATTTTAATCAACGCACAAGTTCCGACAATTTCACCATTATATTCTACCATTAAAATCGCTCCACCCGAATTCAAAATCTTTGTATCAGGATGATTCAATGCTTCATAATCTATCGCTTCCATTCGGAAATATTTAGAAATCCATGCTTCATTCAACGCCTTGAAAATCGGTTGATGTTTTGGCTCGTAATTGATTATATTTAGTTGCGTCATTTTTAATCTTTTTATTCAAACAACAAAATAGTAATATCACAGATTGTTTTATAATTAACACCAAAAAAAGTTCGCCCAACCAAAGTCAAACGAACTTTTCCATTATCAATTTTCCATTTTCAATTCTCAATTAAATTATTGTCCAACACGACCAGCTTCATCCTCCAAGCCAGTTTTACGTTTACGAGATTTCACATTTTGATTTCCAAAGTTATAACCGATGCTCAAACTCACACGACGACTATCCCAACGACCGCTTCCTTCTGCTATTAAACCATTAAACTCCGAAATACCGTCCCAACCGGTTTGGTAAAATAAATCATTAGCACTCAAACGCACATTTAAGGCATCATTCAGGAATTTACGTTGTAAACCTAAGTTTAAACTCCACAAAGTCTCATATTGAAAAACACCGCCCCAAACGCCTGGACCGTTGAAGTATCCAGAGATTTCACCTTTAAAACCTTTCGGCAAAGTAAAAGTTTGTTGTGTATAAATATTGTACGTAAATGCTTGAACATCAATGATTCCATCTTCACCGTAATCTGCTTGATTGTCAATATATGACGCACTAAAATTGAAAAATGCACTCCATTTTTCATTAAACTGATGAGGAATCGCAGCATTTGCACTATACACATTTTGTTCCGCTAAATTTGCCCAAGTGATAAATCCTGCTCTCGGATCTTCTTCATCTGGAGCAATTAAGCGAGTGACTTGATCCGTTGTTTTGCTATAAGCTAATTTGAAATTATAACGATATTTCAATGTATAACCGATTTCAAAGTTATTCACAATTTCAGGATTCAAACGTGGATTTCCTTTTTGATACGACAACTCACTCAAACGATTATTGAACGGATTCAATACATTATAATCAGGACGATTGATACGACGACCATAGTTAATATTCAAAGCGTGCATCGGCTTAACTTGCCACGATACACCAGCACTCGGGAAAAACTGCAAGTAATTCAAATCCACAGGTTCTTCTTGTAATTCGGGAATGAAAGCGACCAAATCACCAATTGCATCCGTTTGTTCTGCACGTAAACCTGCAGAAACACTAACTTTATCATTTACTTTACGATTGTAGCTCACGTAACCAGCATAAACCGATTCATCGTAAACGAAATTGTTAGAAAAAGTATCATTTTGAATTAATTCGCTGTTGATTTCATCAGAAAATAAGAAAGTATTATCAGAAATTACTTGACTGAATTTTCCACCAATTCCGATTTTTCCACCAAATAAATTCTGCTCATAATCTATTTTTCCTGTATAAATATCAATTTCTGTATCTGTTGTGAATCCGTTATTTACTTCAGACAACAAGGTTGTTTTTTCCAAGTTGTAATATTGATTCGGAACATAACGAACATTATCATTTACATAATTTCCATAATCCAAATCAACATTCAAACTACGACCAGCTTTTCTATCATCGTAGCGATAATTCACATTATAAGTTTGGCGTTGATTTGTTTGATCGCCACGACTTTCTGAGACCAAAACACTATCAACTGCTTCTCCAAATAAAGAAATTTCAATTTCATTGTAACCAAGGTTCGTATCATTTCCGCTTCCGCCCGTTGCTAATACACCGATTGTATGTTTTTTATTAATAAAAAAGTCTGAACCAATTCTATAATTATTATAGCTGTTACCACTTTCTCGGTTATTAATTTCATCTAATAACAAACCGTTTTGACGACTTATAAAAATCATATCATTGAATCGTTCTCCACCACCGACACCAACTGTGCCGAAAGCATTCACTTTTTTGTTACGATAATTTCCTGTCGCATTCAAGTTGCCTTGTGGCAATCTTCCATAGCTTCCCGTTGCTCTAACGCTTCCATTTGCACCATGAGATTTATCCTTTTTCAATCGAATATCAATGATACCAGCGTTTCCTTCGGCTTCATATTTTGCACCAGGATTTGTGATAATATCAATTTGGTCGATTTGGTCAGCAGGTAAATTTTTCAAATAATTTGCTAAATCCTCACCAGCCAAAGGCAACCGCTTTCCATCGACATACAACAAAACACCATTTCTACCCAAGACAGAAATATTATCATTATTATCCACATTTACAGCTGGAGCTTTACGCAATAATTCAATCGCATCACTTCCCGTACTATTGATTGTTCCATCAACATTAAAAACGGTTCTATCCGCTTTTATTTCGACCATGACTCTATCCGCTTTCACGACCGCTTCTTCTAATTTAATGGCAGAAGGCTCAAATTTCAAAACACCTAAATCCAGCTCTTCGTCTGCTTTTAATGTAATTTCTTTCTTCAATTCCGTTAATCCTACAAAGGATGCTTTTAAAATAAAACTTCCTGATGGTAGATTTTGTAATTTAAAAAGACCAGCGTCATTACTGGTTTCTACTTTTACTAAAATGTTATCCGCTGAATTGTACAACGCAACATTTGCAAACATCACTTCATTGCCTTCGTCGTCTTGCAATTGTCCTTTTACGCTCGCATTTTGTCCAAATGCAAAAATACTTGTTACTAAAAAAGTAAGTGTCAAAAATAATCTCATATCGGTTTATTATATTTAGAATTTTCGTCTTTATTGATGAAAAGAAGTGTTTATGACACCAATAAAATTGTACGATTTTGTATATCGTTTTATTAAACTACAAAGAAACGAGGAGTGATTTAAAAGGTTTAGGATTTTCGATTAAAGCTCTTTTTTTTAGCCTGATTGCTGGGTTTTGTAGTTTTTTGCTTAGGTTTTTGAGGAATTATAAAAAACTTATAGTCAAATCTTAATTTTTTTAACACTTAAAAAACAAATCCATAAGTAATTGATTATCAATCAATAAAACAATATTCCCTAAACCCTTAAAAGTTTAGGAAATAAAAATTTACTCCTTAGTTTTATGGACAATCACCAATTTCGCAGGTCGATTCTTATCCAATGAACTCAATGTGACTTTATCAATCGTTTTTCCATCCGCTTCAATGATAACTAATGCTGTATTTTGCGTATTTTTACTTCCCATAGAAACTGGGACAAACGTGAAGTTATTCGCTTGATTTTTAATCAATTGTACAGGAATCGTATGTAATCTATCCGTCAATCCATAATTAGCAATTACGACTTTTCCATTGTGCAAAATCGTCACCGAATCTCCATCAACAACCGAATTATCCATAATACTTATCGTTAAAATTGTATCAGAAACTGTTAATTCGTGTTTGTTTGTTGCTACCTTATTAACGGTAATTTCGGGTTCAGGATTGTCAGGTTGTGTATTAGGAAATGTTGTTTTATCAATCGGTTTTTCGATATTCACAATTGGTTTTTCTTCCATAATTTCTTTTGAATGTGTAATTTTCAAAACGGCATTTTTATCTTCTGTCAGTACGAATTTATAAATTTTAGATTGTGCTTTTCCATCTAACCAAAGTCGAACTGCTGCTGTATTTTGTGACGGAAAATTCCCCATATCTTCGGCTACAAAAATCAAAAAATTATCATCATTTTCTTTAAATTGTAACGTTGTTGGTAAACGATATTTTACAGATTTTCTTTTTTTATTTAAAAAGGTATTTGTATAAAAAGGTAAACTTTCGTTTAAAATAAAATATACTTTGTCTTTGTCATACTCGTCATAATCCCAGATTTCAAACTCAATATCGGTTGTTGTAACGGTGATTGTTTCTTGTATTTCATTCAATCGTTTTGCTGTGATTTTTGCCAATTCGTTTTTCTTATCTACTATTTTTTCGATAGGTTGAGCAACAAACGTTATCGGTGTATCAACTTCAACTTTTGGCGGTTTCATATTCATAATCAAGTTAATTTTTTCCACCATTTCCGTCTCAATCGCTTCTTCAAAAATCATAATTTCGTCCACATAACCTTTTAAACCTTTCGCTGAGTTTGCAGGTTTTCCAATAAATAGTTTATCATTACAACAAGGCAAATTTGTAAAAATAGACGTTTCTGTAGATTTATAAATCAACGCTTTATCCAAGTACAATTGCAATTCAAAACCATCATACACATAAGTAATTTGATACCAAAAATTAGATTGAATCGTTGGATTATTGATTGCAAATTGTTGTGTTTTCTCATTTTTAATTATCAATTTTCCATTATCAATTTTCAATTGTAAATAGCGAGAAACTTCACCATTTTCTTTCATTTTATTTTGTAATAATAGCGATTGAACACCATTAATATCCAACACATTAAACCAAAAACTTACCGAAAAATCATCTTCTAAATCTGGAATTTTATTAAATTCAATCCAATAATTTTTATCTACCAACGAAACTGCTTGACCATCAATTCCTGAAGAGAAAGCAATTGATTCTGATGTTTTAAACAACGAAAAATGGTCTTTGCTCGGACTTGCCTGCCCCGAAATCTCGGTGGTTGCATCGAACGTCCAATACTTTATAATGCCGTCATATTGAGCATTCGCAACGGTTATAGTTATTATTAATAAAAATATCGTGTTATATAAGTGTTTCTTTTTCATTTTTTTGTGGTTTATTTCTCCCGCAGATTACACAGATAACGCAGATTTTTTCCTAACTTTTTCGTCATTCCGACGAAGGTCGGAATCTCCTGAACATTTGAAACTCAGTTTGAAACTCAGTTCTGAATTAGTAATTTTATTTCTGGGAGATTCCGACCTTCGTCGGAATGACGGAAATAGATTAGTTTTTTAGTTTTGTTGATAACAATCAATTCTCCTGCAACGCTTTCACTCGTTCAATTTCTCTATCTGCTTTCGCCAATTTTATAATTCCATTCAAACGTTCCTTTTCAGATTTTTGTTTTTCAATCTCTTGACGGCGATTTTCAATCAGGGTTTCCTTCTCCGAAATTCCATCTGCGATTTCCGTAATTTGACGACGTTTTTGACGAATTTTTGTTTTTATCGCTTGTATCTCCGTCTCTATTTCCTCAATTTCATCCAAATAATGTTTGTACAAATTTTCAACCGTCATGTCAATATCAACGCCTCGATAATCTTCTCCAGCCGTTCTATCTTTTTCGTTGATACCTTCTGGCAACTCGTGTTCTATCGCTTGAAATTGTACTTGATAATCGTTAATTCCTTTTTGATTTAGAATAGAAATAATCTCATTGTACGCACAATAAGCCCGTAAAAATGCCAATTCTTCATTCGTAATATTCACCGTTTCACCAGCCGTCAAGCGGAATGCTTTTTTCTCCCCTTCTTGATTCACATATTCCTCAAAAACATCCGTTTCTGCGGTGTATTGAATGCCTAACGGTTTGCCATTTCGAGCGCCAATCCAGTCCGCATTTCCTGTGATTTTCACTTTAATTTTAAGTTCGTTGCGTTTATTTTTTGGCACATCATCGACAGGTTTTAGTAGCAAAGTCATGATTGCATTTGCCGTTTCTTGAATGTCGGAAGTACAATATTTCCCAAGTTCATAACCGGTTGTAGTCGGTTCAAGACTGGCTGCTGTTTTGCGTTTTGCAAATTTAAATTCTACCACTGCATCATCAATATATTGTGGTTCTTTCGCTTCATCAACTGCTCCAGTTCGCTCCAACTCTGCTAAATAATTTTCGATTTTTTTAATCGTTTCTTTCGTTTCTTTTCCAGCAGATTTTAGTTTAATTTCTACCTTTTGTTGACGTTTTTTATCGAGTTCAGCGACCCGTTTTTCTAAGTCCGAAATTTGCGAATTATCTGAATTAATCGACTGTTCAATACTCATGATTTGGTTTTCATCTTGCTTAATCGCTTCTTCTATTTCCGTAATCTCACCTTCTAACTTAACAATCTCAATATCAGCAACTTCTATATCATCTTCAAACACCGATTTCATTCTAAAAAACTTAGATTTTAACCAAGTTTGATAATTTTTTGCTTCATTTAAGCCATCAATTACTTTTGATTTAGCGTTGCGTTTTAGCATTTTATCAATCAATTGTTGGTCACGTTTACTACGATTCTCTTTGCCGAGTTCATAAGCGATTTTATAATTAGTCATAGCGTTCATCGTGTCGCCTTTTTCTTCATAAATAATCGCTTGAGCCATATAAAATGAAACAGGACTTTGCTTCAAAATCTTCTGTTTAATTTTATCACCTTCTTCACCTCTTGCCGTCAAAATCTCTTCCAAAGCCAACAAATTATCATCTTTCAAAGCTTTCTTAAAACTCTTTTCCACATTGTTCGGAGCAACCAAACCGACAATCCAAGTTAAGAAACCATATTTCTTGCGTTCGCCATCTTTATCATCGGTTGGCGGCGTATAATATCGCAACTTATTGGTAATCGAAAACTTCGGATTTTGAACATATTGCAGCTTATTTTTCTTAGCAATTGTTTGCGTATTATTAATTGTTCCTTCGATGACTTTTGACCAAGAAGTTGTGGTAATTGGTTCATCATTTTTTTCGGTTTGTTTTTTTAATGACGACAAAAAACCTTGTGTAAATGCTCCACCTTTTGTAGGCGAAATATACGACGGTTGACCAGTTTGACTACTCCAAAACACAAAACTCCCTGAAGCATGAACAAACAACCGTTTGTAACGAGATTTATCTGCAACAACTGGTTTCATCGTATTAAAAATTTCACCATTTTCCGTCACTTCATCGACTTCTAATTCATCATTACACGCTTCGCCAATAACGATTGTTAATCGTGCTTTTTTTGCTAATAATACATCAGAAACCGTTTTCAGATTCACAGAATAATCTGCAATTTCAGTTTCATCTAATTCTCCATCGGTATTTAAAAACAATAGATTTGGATATTTTCCACGTTCACTATATCCGTGACCTAAAAAGTAAAACAACACGACATCATCTTCCAAATTCTCACCATCTAATTGTTGATAAACTCGCTCTAAATTCGCACGACTAAATCGCTGACCTTTGCGATAATACAACACAGGCGTTAAGTCTGCATTTTTGGCAATCGCTTCGATTTCTGCCGAAATCATTTCCATAGATTTCTCCGTTCCGTCGCCAATCGTCGCATCATCAGTCGCTGCAAACACAATCGCATGCAGGTTCTGACCATTGGCGAAAGCCGACAAACAACAAATTAAAATAAGTAAAAAGTGTTTAAGGTGATTCATTTTTTGTTCTGTTTTAGGTGTGTTTTTATTTAACCGTTCCGAGTACTCGAAACGGTTGAGTAAAAATGCTAACGATATTAATCAAATCTATGTACTAAAGGTAAGTTTTTTTTGTATTTTTTGGATGGTTTTTGATGGGAACACGGATTTTACGGATTGAACGGATGAAAGCGGATTTTTTATTATTTTTATTTTACTTCGCAATCTAAAAACTTCCGCCTTTCCCACCGAGGTTTCGGGACAGGCGTCATTGCGACCAACGAGCCGTAATCTCCTGAACAGTCAAGTTCTCAATCTGAAATCACTACAAAGTGAAATTTAAACTCCTCAATAACTCAAACTAATAATTCACAAGCAAACCTTACTTTTGGATAAGTCAAAAACGGTAAATAGCTCAAGGTTTTGATTTATTCAAAAGTAAGGTTTTACTGTAAAAAAAGAACTTAAAATCTACTGGATGATAGGTTTTGATTGTTGTAAGTTTTAGATTTGTAATTAATAACTTAGGAGATTCCGAATCAAGTTCGGTATGACGGAAACAGTTGGGTTTTTCAGTTTGCGAAGCAAACATTTTTAGCGAGTTTCGGCGTTTATTGGCGTATTCAGCGTTTCAATCACAAAACACAAAATAAAAAATAAATAAATCATGAATTACAATTTTTACATTTTAGAGCAGACACGTAGTAATATTTTAAATGCAATTAAGGAGTATTCGATAGAACAGTTGAATACAATTCCTGATGGATTTAATAATAATTTGATTTGGAATTTTGGTCATGTTGTGGTGACGCAACAATTGTTGTGTTATGGTTTGTCGGGTTTGCCGATGCATTTGGATAAGGAACTGATTAACAAGTATCGTAAAGGTTCTAAACCAATGGCTTTTGTGGATGTTGTAGAATTTGAATTATTGAAAGAGAAGGCATTTCAATTAATAGAACAGACCAAAACGGATTATGCAAAGGGTATTTTTAAAAGCTATAAAAGCTACACAACAAGTTTTAATGTAACCATCAATTCGGTAGAAGAAGCGATTGCATTTAATAATGTACATGAAGGATTGCATTTTGGTTCGGTGTTAGCGTTGCGAAAATTGATTTGAGTTTTAACAAAACATTTAGACCTTTCAAGCATTTATAGTGTCTAAAAGGCGTTTATAAAATTATGGTTTTGTCAAAAAATAATTTGGTTATTATTTAAACTGAATTTTTTAAGTAAAATCAATTAGTTTTGTAAACGATAAATACAACGCAATCTAATAAAATGGCATATTCAATAAATAGATTGAATACGCTACAAAATGTCTTATTATGAAAAAATTATTAATGCTTTTAGCGGTTGTTGCTGTGGTTAGCATCGCTGCTGTTCCTGTTGATACAACAGATGTTGTGGAAGAAAATATTGTAGAATTATCTGATGAAATGGCTTCAGTTGTTGGTATATGGAAAACAATTGATGATGAAACAGGTAAAGCTAAAAGTCATGTAAAAATTTACTTGGCAAAGAATGGTAAATACTATGGTAAAATTGTCAAATTATTAAATCGTGACAAAGGCGATGAAGATCCTGTTTGTGATGTTTGTCCTGGTAGTGATAAAGGGAAAAAAATCATGGGTATGAAAATTGTCAAAGGTATGGAGAAACAAAGTGATGGAACTTTTAGTGAAGGGACAATCATGGATCCTAAAAGTGGTAAGGTTTATACTTGTAAAATGTGGGCAGAAGGAAGTTCTAAATTAATGGTACGTGGTTATAAAGGGCCTTTTTACCGTACTCAAACTTGGCATAAAGTGAACTAATTTCAAATAGTTAACAGTTCTTACTTAATATAAACGGCTAATTTTCTCAGAAAATTAGCCGTTTTTAGTTTAGACAAATGTATTCAATTATCACCTTTGAGTATCATTCCAAGTTTTACTACAAACCCTTTTTACAATTGCAATAAACTTATTCTCATGTTTTGCTGATATTAAATTTAAAAATGAAAATGTTACATTTTGACTTGCAATACAATCATCTCACGCAGATTTTTCATTAATAAAATCCATTTTTTTACCAATTATTAGAAAATCTGTATGAAAAAATCATTTTGCGAAGTAACATTTAGCAATTGTGATTTCTATTTTACGTTTCAGTGAAATGTGAATTTATTGATAAAGTAAACTAACAAGAGGATTTTGTTCGAAAACGAAATCCTCTTTATCATTATAACAATTTTTTAATTAAAGTTATTCTTTTATAATACGAACAACATCAACACCTTCATCTGTTTGTACTTGTAAGAAATATACACCTTGTGCAAAATCGTCAATATTAATTTTCTTTGCATAATTCATAGTTGGATTTTGTTCTTGCCATTCTCTCAATACACGACCTTGAACATCTACGACTTTTAAAGTTAAATCCTTTGTTGCACCAGTTATCTGTAACGTAAATCGACCATCGTTAGGATTTGGAAATACCGAAATTCTTTCTGCAACAGTTAAAATATTTTCCGCATTAACTAATTGTGTTGTCACATCTTCGGTATTAACTATTGTACCACAATCACCTTCTACTGTCAATGTTACGATAAATGTACCAGTCGAATCGTAAGTATGTTGTGGATTCGGTGCTGTGCTTGTATTCCCATCTCCAAAATCCCAAAGAAGAGAATTTGCAAAGGTTGCTCCGCTGGTTAAACTAATTGTAGAGTCATTTAACTGTACTAAAGTAAAGTTTGTAGTAGGAATACCATCAATAAAAACATTAGTCGTTGTACTATCTGTGTTCCCATTTATATCTGTTACGACCAGCTTCATTGTTTTTTGTCCATTTGAGGAGTAAGTCGTATTATGTGGTCCAGCTCCAGTTGCTGTTTGTGGTGTTGCATCAGTACCAAAATCCCAAGCATAAGAGGCGATATTTCCTATACTATTATCAAAAACTGAAACCGTTTGTCCGACACAGAAATCACCTTGACTACGATCAAAATCAGCTGATAAAGCGATACTTCCATTTCCTCCAACTCCAACTATAACAGGATTAGAAATATTAATTGGTGTATTAAAAATATTGATATTATCTATATAAAGATTATTTCCAAATCCATTTCTATTCACAAATTCTAATTGAATACCATTACCAACATAAGGCGATAAATCCACACTATCACTTCTCCAATCTGAAGCAGCACTTGGCGAGTAAACAATAGATTGCCCAGGAACAGTCGCTAAATCTAATCCACCTTTGTG
Source organism: Saprospiraceae bacterium (assembly GCA_045106825.1). GTDB lineage: Bacteria > Bacteroidota > Bacteroidia > Chitinophagales > Saprospiraceae > CAWVWD01. The sequence continues at coordinate 19,504 of JBGCFH010000019.1, forward strand.
ATACACTGTACCTAAATAATCTCTGGTACATTTTGTATAAATGTCTATCTGTAAAGTATCTGAAAAAGAAGCAAAACGACGAGTATACGATAAATCAAAAGTCATAGACGCTGCAGTATCCGAAGTTAAATCTAAGTCAATAACCATTCTATCTTCTTCACCTGATGTATTATATGAATGATTATTCATATACGATGCTTGTGTTGGATTGCCATCTGCACCAGTTGTACTCACTAATTGCCAAGTTGTACTATTGTCAGAATTAACAATTGAGAAGTCAGTCGATGGATAAGCACCACTTTCAAAATCTTCTGAATAAGGAATTGCTCCTCCATTACTAATATTCACAACATTAGTTTGAATTGTAGAATCTACACCATTAGGATTTGAAACATTTAATTGAATATCATAAGTTCCTAAAGCATTAAATACGACCTTTGGATTTTGAGAATTCGCTGTTGTTCCATTTATAAAACTAAAAGTACTTGGTGTAATCGTCCAATTCCAAGAAAAAGGTAAATTTGTAGATTCATCAATCAAATCAAATGCTGCACCGACACAAGTACCTGAATTATTGGTTGTAAATGCTGCTGACGGAGCGACTGTCATTTCTGAAATGTCAATATCATCTAAAGCAATATCACTTGACCAATCATCGCCTGTAATTCCTCTGAACCTAATATTAATAATGTTACCAACGTAAGGATGTAAATCTACAACACCTTGCACCCAGTTATTTCCTTGTGAACCACTTACTGTAAAAGCGTCTTCTATCCATTGTGAACCATCAAATATATCTACATGTAACGCTCCCATATTTGCACCATTCATATGATACCAAAAAGATAATTGAGGAACAACCGTACTGGTCAAATCAAAACAAGGTGATACTAAAATAGCTTCTTTAAAAACACAACCACCTCCATTTTGAGATGCTTCTAAATATATATAGTTACCATTACCTGTTGTATGATCACTACCTGGCCCAGTTCCACTTGATGCTGTTCCATTATTATCTACTCGCCAGTCAATATCATCTTGTGAACCATTTGTCAAGTTCAGCCAACCGTTACCTAAAGGGCAAATTGTTCCTTCACAGTTATTAGCTGTTCCACAAGTAGCAAATCCATCAAAGTTTTCTATTGAAGGAATGGAGGTTGTCATTCCCGAAGTAATCTCAAAAGATACAGAAGCTGTATCATTACCTGTAAAGTCTTCATTAGATAAACTTGTCCATGTAGCAATATTATAGTTGCCGATACTTAATGTGCCTAAATTTTGTGTAAAAGTATATGTAGCAGAACTCAATGATGGAATACTTCCTGTAAAAGTTTCCGTTACAATATTTCCATTAAAATCATAACTAACAGGGAAGTTAGATTTGCTTGTTGAACTATTATTATGAATTTCAACTATAACATCAAAATTTGTTGTTGCACAAGTAGCAATATAATCACCTGGAGAAACTATGCTTGTTAAAGCTATATCATTTGATAATATACAATTTTGTAGTTGAGATATATTTAACTCCTCTGCCATCGTTCTGAGACCTCTTAAACTATTCGGGCCAGCACCTCGAACCGCAACCCAATGTGTACCAATTACATTGGCAACGGGAATATCATAAAAAGTATTAGAAGTTGTTCCGATAGAATCCATATACTGGAAACCTAAAATAAAGACATCATATTCAGCTGCACCAGCGAGAGAATCCCATTCGATACGAATAGATGTAGGACAGACTTTTGTTAAGCTAATATTCTCTGGACGACCTAAAATGGAAAAATCAGCTTGCGATTGTCCTGTATTATTGCCTCTAATAATGCGAATTTGTGCTTGTCCTGTTACCATATTTGGAATTACCCAATCATACATTCTTTCACTTCCGTTAACATTCGCAATTGAATACCAATTTGCTCCACCATCAGTTGTAAATTGAATCAAAAATGATCCTTGATCATCATAAGCATCCCAATGAATACGTTCTGTTGTGCCAGGAACTAAGCCTTCACCACCTAAAGGATAAACTACATTGATTTCATCATATATGTAAGTTGTCACCACATAATAATTTGCAGTACCATTTGTAACAATAGGAGCTTGAATAGTAACGGTATAATCACCTGACATAGGATTATCTAATGTTACCTGTTCCATGTTATTAATATGATCTGCACCTCGTACAGCATCAGCATTTAAGTTAGCAGGATTTGGTGTATTATCTAAGACCCAAGGAAGGAATACTTCGCCAGTTGGTGTCATCATTGTCATATCTAAATCATTCACCAAAACAAAGGAAGAGTTCACAGCAGCTGGAAGGTCTGCCCAATAAGTCATGACTTTTACCTCTTTAACATTATTAGGGACATTAATTGTATGTGTATTTGTTCCATTATTAGAAATAGAACCTTGAACATAATCGCCATTTTCTAATGTTTCTAACGAACGATAAGCATTAGCAATTCCCCAACCAAATATAAAATCAGGTCCAGGATTACCAGCATCTTCTGCTCCATTCAATAAGACAGCTTTGATTAAAGCAGCATCAGGGTTTTGATTATTATTGAATGTTTTATATGCTTGATATAACTGAGTAGCCACACCAGCTACTGCAGGTGCAGAGTAAGATGTTCCCGAAGCTGTTAAATAAGCATTATTAATAGTCGTCATTGGATAATTACTTCCAACGGCAGAAATATCAGGTTTTAATCGACCGTCTTCAGATGGACCTCTACTACTAAAATCACTAATAACACCAGAAATATCATTACTCGCTACGGCTATTACATTTTTACCAATCTTGTGTCCTCCTGTTATATTTCCCCATTGCGTACCTGCTCCATATCCACAATCATCACCATTTGAGTTTCCAGCAGAGAATACGTGAAGTAAAGACGGATTTTGGAAACCTTGCAAATCAGCAGCTCTCGTAGTTGTGGTGTATCCACCATTACATCCATTGGAGTAAGATGAATTAGTAACCATCACATTATTAGTTAAATGTAACATCAAAGTATTATCCGACGCTAAATTAGCCGTATAATCGATTGCATAAACATCAGAACCTGGTGCCATTCCTACTATCGTAGGATCAAGATTACCGGCACCACCCATTACGCCTCCTACATTATCACCGTGAGTACCATCTGCTTGATTATTGATAGTTTGAAAAATTCTATTTTGAAAATCAATATGCGGTCCAATTGCACCATCATCTCTAACAAGAATCTGTACTCCTGTTCCATCATATTTTTTTCCTGATGGCATTTTAGTATTAATAACATTGGAACGAACTAATGCTTTACTAGGCGTATACTCTGGCTTACCCGGTTCAGGAATAGGTTCAACGTAATACAAAAAGTCTAACTTTGCTACATTATCAATTTCTGCTTTTGAAATTTGTACGATAACAGTTTGAGTATTCGGCTGCATTTCGATAATATTGATACCAGCATTTGTTAGCAATGTTTGTGCTGTTGTTGCCGGGATATTACGAAAATAACTTAGAATTAATTGTATTTCATTTGTTTCTCTTTCTGCCCATACTGGATAAATTGGGCCCAAAACAGCCTTTGAAATTTTTTGAAGACTTGTCATTTTTTCTACACTACGAACGCCCCATTTTTTCATTTTATTAAAATCCAAAGTGGTTGGAATACCTGCGATGTACGTTTTGTGTGGTACGTAATCGAATAAGATAACTCCTGCTTGTTCAATCTTTTCGAGTGTACTTTGGTCGGGAATCGTTTTGAATTGTAGAAAACGATAAAAATATCCATTGACTGTTTCGGCTGGAGTAATAATAGGATTTTCTATAAAATTATGCAGATTCACTTCAAAACGCTCTGTTCCCGATTTTAAGAGAACATCATAATTATCGTTATATTTACCATTTTGTGCAAAAGTAGATACGCATAATAAAACTGCAAAAACAATTAGTAAAAAATGTCTGATCATTTTACTTTGTGGTTAGTTAATAAATAGTTTGATTAGTGACTAATCTTAAGTATTAGAAATAATTAAGTTAATCACTATTCTGTTTTAGGACACAATTAAGATTGTGATATTTAATTGATAATAATTATTGGTGAGGAAAATTAAGAAACGAAATTAGTTGTAAATAATGAGTATTCCCAAATAAATAACTAAGTCTGATGTATGTATGACAAATCGTTATTTAATCATTTTATTTAGTTGGATTATAGATAAAAGATGGGAGATATGAGATATAAGATGAGTATTAGATATATTAAGAATATATACAACTTATAAAAAATTGATTATTAGTTTTTTAATAAAAAAATCAATTAATATTAATGTTCAATAATTTTGAATTAATTTAATAATGATTGAGTTGCTCAAAAACGGTTTCATTAAAATCTTCTAAACTATTTAAAATTTTATCAGCGATGATGAATTTTGGGTTTTCAAATTCAGGAATCGCAACCGTTGTCATTCGAGCGGCTTTTCCTGCTAATACACCATTCAATGAATCTTCAAAAACCAAACAGTTTGTCGGTGCTACATTTAGTTTTTCTGCGGTTGTGATAAACGTTGCAGGATTTGGTTTGCCATATTTTTCAAATTCTGCGGAATAAATAACATCAAAAAAATCTTTTAATTTCAATCGTTTTACAACCGCTTTGATAATTCTAAGGTAGGAAGAAGAAGCAATTGCCATAGGAATTTTTTTATTCCAAAAAAACTCAACGGCATCATAAACACCCGGCAAAGACTCGCCTTCGTTCGTGATACATTCAATCATTTTATCAACGATTTCGGTTTCAATGGCTTTCTTAGAAATATTGTCCCAGGGTTGTTTATCGTACCAATAAGTAACAACTTCGTCAATCCGTAAACCGACCGTATCTAAACATTTCTCAACAGTAAGTTCTATGCCGACTTTTTTAAAAACTTCTATTTCAACGGATTTCCAAAACGGTTCAGAGTTAATCAATAAACCATCCATATCAAATATTACGGCTTGAATCATTTGTAGTTTTTTTAGTGTATTACTTTGTTGAAAACGTAAATTTACAACTCAAATATTTGATTATTTAAGATTTCTTATGATTTTATGTGACCTTGAATACATTAGGCTAATTTATAGGATAAATTATAACAGAACCAATATAAAATCATCAAGGGTTCTATTCAAAGAGTTGCTGTAAAAAAGTGGCTGTTACTTTTGGTTTTTCTAAAGGAAACATATGTCCTCCATCAAACTCATGAAAGTTGATGTATGAAAAAGTCTTTTTCCACCAAGCTATATCTTTCTTATCCAATGTTTTATAATATTTAGAATAAATAAAATAAGCTGGCATTTCTAAGGTTGGGTTTTTAAAAAAGAAAGGCGGATTTCTAAAAATTTTTGCTTCCAATGATTTAGGATAATTCAGTCTTACACCATTTTCAACATCATTAAATCCATAATCAATATAATCCTGAAAACAGTTTTCATCGAAACGTTTAAAAATGCCTTTGTTGCGTAATCCGTCATAAGCAGCTTTTCGGCTTTCAAAAAAATCTCTTCGCCTTACAGCAGCACCAGCAGGACTAAACTTATCCGCAATACCAATCTGTGTAAACAACCAAATCAACAACCGTTTGCGAAAGCTAAAAATCGGTGGTTCGATAAGAATTACTTTTGAAAATAAATCTGGTCGCATTTCAGCTGCAAAAAAAGTAACAGCTGCACCAAGAGAATGCCCCAAACCAATGACTGGTTCTGTATGATTTTCTTCAATATGTTGAATCAATTGAGGGGCAAAATCTTTCCATTTTGTCCAATCTGTATTCATACCAATATTGTCGAAAGTCGTAATATTATTCGGTGATAATTGTTCTAAAAAGTAACGATACGTTTTGGCTGTAAAGCCATTTGAATGTGCGAAAACAATGTTCATGGAGTTGTTTCGAGTTACGAGTTACGGGTTACGAGTTTGATGAATGAACATAAAAATATTCTAACTTAAAACTTTTAAAATCTGTCGTTAGAACGTTAACTCGTAACCCGAAACTGACTTACTGTAATCCCTTTGCTATTTCTTCTTCTGCGACTTCTTGAACAGCACGAGCAACTTCGTAGGCTACTTTTTCATTCAAAGCAGAAGGAATAATATTTTCTTTTGAAGGTTTGCGTACTGAATTAGCGATAGCGTGAGCTGCTGCCAATTTCATTTTTGGTGAAATGATTTTCGCTCTTGCATCTAATGCACCTCGAAAAATACCAGGAAACCCTAAAACATTATTGACTTGATTTGGCAAGTCACTTCGTCCTGTGCCAACAATCGCTGCACCACCTTTATAAGCTTCCTCAGGCATGATTTCAGGTGTTGGATTCGCCAAACCGAAAACAATTGAATCTTTTGCCATCGTACGAATATCATCTGCCTTCAATAAGTTTCCGACAGAAACACCAATAAATACATCTGTGCCAACAATTGCATCACGGATTGTTCCTGACTTGTCTTCAAAATTAGAGAAACCTAACAATGCTTTTTTAGAATCGTTCAAATTCGTTCTATCACGACTGATAATCCCTTTACTATCACATAAAATGATAGAACCGACGGGAATACAGTATTCCCCTTTACTACCAATACAGCGCAATAACTTAGCAATAGCAACACCTGCTGCACCTGCTCCATTGATAACAACAGATAATTCTTCCAGTTTTTTTCCTGTTACTTTACAAGCATTAATCAAGGCTGCCAAAACAACAATTGCTGTTCCGTGTTGATCGTCATGAAAAACTGGGATTCCTAAATCTTGTAGTCGTTCTTCAATTTCAAAGCTTCGAGGTGCAGCAATATCTTCTAAATTTATACCACCAAAAACTGGTGCAATATTACGAACCGTTCGCACAATCTCATCAACGTCAGTTGTGGCTAAACAAATCGGAAAAGCATCAATATCTGCAAATTTCTTAAACAACATGGCTTTTCCTTCCATCACTGGCAATGCTGCTTCTGGCCCAATATCACCCAAACCCAAAACCGCAGTTCCATCGCTGACAATAGCAACGGTATTGCCTTTCATCGTATATTTATAAACATCTTCTGTATTTTCAGCGATTTTGCGGCAAGGTTCAGCGACACCCGGTGAGTATACCAAAGACAAATCATCTTTCGTCCGTACCGTCATTTTAATTTTTGTGCCAATTTTTCCCCTCAATTTTTCGTGTAAAAACAAGGAATCTTTGTAATAATCCATAATTTATTTTTTAGTGCAAAAGAAAGTGCAAAGATGCCAAAGAGTTTTTGAAAAATTGATTTAAAATCAAGAATCTTATCCTTAAATATTGTGAACTCATCAGAAGTATTGCATCTTTCATCAATTTTACTTTACTTGAAATTAATATAATCATAACATTGTTATTCAACAATTAGTTAAATTCGATGAATCTTTCACTGATAAAACAAAACATTCGGTATATCTGGTTATTCCTAATCATCTGTTTATTAGGTTATAATTTTTATAATCCAATCTTTTTTGGAAAAGAAAATATCGTTAACGTATTAAATCAATATGAAGGTTGTGGTTTATTGATTTTATTTTTGCTACACTTATTTAGAGGATTCACAATGCTTCCGCCTACACTTTTGATTTTTGCAGGTGTCATTATGTATCCTGATAGATTATTTGAATTGTTGATTGTTTCTGTTGCTGGTTCTGTACTTTCAGGTGCATTGTCATATCATTTTTCTAAAAAAATGGATTTCAAAGTTTGGTTAAAAAAACATAAAGCAACTTACGATAAGATAAAGAACGGCTTAAATTCTAAGTACGGCTCATTATTTATTATTGGTTGGGTTCTTTTTCCATTTGTTCCTACCGACATCATTGGCTATACGGCTGGTGCGACACGAACCAGTTTCACAACCTATCTTATTGCTTATTTTTTTGGAAAAATGCTCTTATGTACGATTTACATTTATGGTGGAGAATTTATTTTAGAAAATCTTTTTAATTTTGGTAGTTAGACCGTTTTAGTAGTTTTTAATTATGAGAACTCTTCAAACTACTTCAAATTGTTAAAAACTTCATTTATCTTTGACAGTCGTTTATTTTTAATAATACCACTAAACAACTATAACAGCTTATGAAAGAGCGGTTTATTAATGCTATAAAGGGAAGCTTTTACTTTATCAGTAGCAAAATATTTCTTAAAAATTTCTCTATTGCTATATTAGGATTGGTTTGTTTTTTTCTCTTGACATTTCAAGGATTAAAATGCTATACCAATCATGGTGAGTCTGTTTCTGTTCCAAACTTTAAAGATCAAACATTAGGACAAATTAAAGCACAATTAAGAAAATCTAATTTGAATATTCAAGTGATTGATTCTTCTGCTTATGATCCTGATAAATTGCCCTTAACAATCATGGAACAAACACCGCTTCCAACCAAAGAAACTGGGTTGAAAGTGAAAGAACATCGTACAATATATTTGACTGTGAATCCGATTATTCCACCATCAAAACCATTACCATCTATTTGGGATAAGGACGAAAGTGTGGCGATGCGAATATTAGAAAATAATGGTTTTCGTGGTGTTGTAAAAGAACGCCGTCCAGATAAAGCTAAAAATACTGTATTAGAAATATTTGTCGATGGTAAGAAATTAGACCGAACCAAAAAACATCAATTGAAAGCTAATAGTAAAGTGGAATTAATAATTGCAGATGGAGGAGGTTCGGAAGTAAATGTACCGAAAGTAATGTGTATGCAATATAATGAAGCAGAGTTTTTAGTACAAGGTTCTAACTTAAATATTATTATTGTAGATAAAGATGGAACAGTTACCGATGAAAATACCGCTTATATTTGGAAACAAAATCCAATGCCAGAACCCGGATTAAGGGTAACCGTAGGAGAAGAAATTGGAGTTTGGTTAACATCAACAATGCCTCCAGGTTGTACAGATAATACCTTAGATTCTACAGCAACCGATAACGGTGGAACAACTATTCCAGATGTCGATGATAATGATAGCGGATTAGGCGATGACTTTGATGAAGATGATTTTGGTAAAAAGAAAAAATAAATGAAGCTCAACGTTTACTAAACTTTCAAAAGTTTAGTAAACGTCAAGTAAACATTAAAGTAAAATAATTCCGTGATAATCATTGAAAAAAAAATCATTATTCATCAACCTGTAAACAAGATTTGGAAAATCTTATATGATGATTTTGATAAAATAGATATTTGGTTATCAGAAGTTTATACTTCAAAAAAAGAAACGAATAAAGATATTTTTGATAGAGTTTGTAAAACTCCAAATGGTATTATTAAAGAAAAAATTATTCATAAAAACCCAGAATTATATCAATTAAGTTATGCCGTTTTTGGTTTTCCATTTATCTTCAAATCCATCACCAGTTCATGGCAACTCCAACCTATCAATAAAGAATCAACCGAAGTTTATCTAACCTCTACCATTCAATTATTACCAATTATTACTTTTTTTATAAAAAAAATTATTGTTCAAAGAGTAGATTCAAGTCTTCCAAAAGTTTTGAATGATTTGAAAGTATTTGTGGAAACGGGGAAAGTTTCGAGCAGGAAAATGACTTATAAAAAAACATAATTTAGAATTGTAATTTCTAAAAAAATTCCGTGATAAATTTAAAAATTACCACGGAATTTTTCAAATCCTGAATATTCTTATTCGATTCCTAAATATTTTTCCGTTGCTTGAATCTTATGAACAATAATATCACTATTCGCACGAATAACAAACTCACTTAATCCAACATGAGTTTTGTTTCGAGGATGCCAATCGTAAGTATAACCCAATTGTGTCCACGGATATCTATCGCCTTCACAATTATAGTAATATTTCACACGTAAATTATTAATCCATTTTTTATATTCATCATTTGTGCCTTCAGGAAAACATAAATCACAACTTCCATCAGTAATTGATTCATCAGGACAAGGTCGGAAAAGATCTTTTGGTTGCACCCAAAATTCAATAAAATGTGTTTTATCCCCATTTGGAGGAAGTCCTAATAACTGTTCGATTCTCAAAGACATATCTTTACTTTTTTCAATTTTCAATGCTTCGCAACGCTCTTTTAAATCAGGAATTGCAGTCACCCAAATTGAATATGTTCCTGTTTTATAATTACTTGATTTAGTATAATATCCCAAATCTTTTTCCGCTACCCAAGTAGCCGTTAAAATATACTTTTTTCCGTCAATCGTTTTCCATTTCAGCTTTGTATTTGACTCATTGATTTCAATTAAATTATAATTAATTTCATCTTTAGTTGGATAAGCAGCATCTTCAATTGATGCGGAATAAAGCGGTTTGATTAATTTTTCTGGTGTATTTCTAACGCTAATACAACTATTCAATACAATAAGTAGTATTCCTAAAATAAGGTGTAGGTTTTTCATTGTGTTGGTTTTGTTTAAAAATTTAGTAAAAATACAATATTGAAGTAATAAAATTAAAAAAAACAACTTGTTTCCACGGTTTAATTTAACATTCAAAATTCTTTAAATATATAAAATGTAGCGACTATTTTTTAAATCGTAAAACTACCAAATGAACTTCCTTGTTAAATCCTTATGTCAATACAATTTGTAGTCATTCCTACAATTATTAATTATCAATTTTCCATTATCAATTAAAAAAAATAGCTTTACAGAAAAGAAACTTATCATAATGAATCAATTAATGAAAAATACATTTTTACTACTTCTATTACTTTTTTCGGCTTTCGTTTGTCCCGATTTCTCGGTAATCAATGCACAAGCACCCGAAAAATGGACTTCAGGCGATATTCATGAAAGCGTAAAAAAGCTAAACGTTTTAGCTTCCGCATTATTCGTCGCTGCACATCCTGACGATGAAAACACTCGATTGATTGCTTATTTAGCGAATCACAAATATGCGAATACAGCGTATTTATCCATGACAAGAGGCGATGGCGGACAAAACTTAATCGGTCCCGAAATTCGAGAATTATTAGGCGTAATTCGGACACAAGAATTATTGGCGGCTCGTAGCGTTGATGGTGGACAACAGTTTTTTACTCGTGCGAATGACTTTGGTTATTCCAAACATCCAGACGAAACCTTCAATATTTGGGACAAAGATTTGGTGATGCAAGACGCTGTCAATTGTATTCGCACCTTCAAACCAGATGTCATTATCGCAAGATTTTCAACAGAACCAGGTCGCACACACGGACATCATACCGCTTCCGCAATGATAGCGAGTGAAGCATTTGACGTAGCAGCAAATTCAAAAAAATATCCAGAACAAGTTAAAGAATTAGGAACTTGGCAAGCGAATCGTTTGCTATTCAATACATCTTGGTGGTTTTACGGAAGTCGTGAGAAATTCAATAAAGCGGACAAAACCAACTTGTTTTCTGTCGATGTTGGCGTTTATTATCCAATAAAAGGAAAATCGAATACAGAAATCGCTGCCGAAAGTCGCAGTATGCACAAGTGTCAAGGTTTTGGTTCGGCAGGAAGTCGTGGTGTTCAGTTAGAATATTTAGAGTTTTTGAAAGGTCAAAAACCTGAAAAAGATATTTTTGATGGAATAAATACGACTTGGACAAGATTAAAAGGTGGAGAAGAAATCGGTGAATTGGTCGCTAAAATCGACCGTGAATTTCGCTATGATAATCCAGCCGAAAGTTTAGGAGATTTAATTAAAGTTCGAGAAATGATTACGGCTTTGGAGGACGACAAACATTGGAAAGCGATTAAGTTAGCCGAAGTTGAAGAATTGATTTATCATTGTGCAGGTTTCTTTTTTGAGGCTACAGCCAATGATTTTTCAGCAGTTGAAGGCGAAGATATTATGGTAAAAATTGAAGCAATCAATCGTTCAAACACAAATGTTGTGCTACAATCCGTAACATTCTTACCAAATAATACAACGGCAGAAATCAACGAAACTTTAGAAAATAATAAGGCTTTTGTCAATGAAGAAAAATTAACAATTCTAAAAGAAACACCTTTTGGTTCACCGTTTTGGTTACGTGGAAAAAATCCAACGTTAGGAATGTATGATGTTCCGACTTCCGAAATGGCGAATATGTCACAAAATCCAGATTACTTTCAAGCGAAATTTAACTTAATGGTTAATAATCAGCTATTTACGATTACAAAACCAATTGTTTACAAACGTGCTGATCCTGTAAAAGCAGAAGTATATCGACCGTTTGTAAAGTTGCCAGAAGCATTTGTTAGTATCAAAGATGACGTTTATGTTTTCGCTGATAACGAACCAAAAACAGTGGAAGTTGTCGTCAAATCTGGTAAAGAAAATATTGGTGGAATGGTTCGTTTGGACGTTCCGAAAGGTTGGAAATGTGAACCAAAAGAATTGCCATTTACCTTAGAATTAAAAGGAGCAACACAAACGATGCAATTCACGGTTTATCCTTCCAAAAAACAATCGGTTGAGAATATCACCGCAGTTGCTCGTTTTGAAAATGGACAACAATTCACACAAGAACTCATCGAAATCGAATACGATCACATTCCTGTTCAAACCGTTTTGATGGACGCAAAAGCGAAATTTGTTCGTGTTGATTTACAGAAAAAAGGCGAAAATGTAGGTTACATTATGGGCGCTGGAGACGATATTCCAGTGAGTTTGGAGCAAATCGGTTACAACGTTTCGATATTAGAAAATAAAGATATTACAGCAGCAAATCTGAAGAACTTCGATGCCATTATTTTAGGCATTCGTGCGTACAACACTGTTCCTGATTTAAAATATCATCAATCAACATTGATGAATTATGTCAAAAATGGCGGAACGGTTATCGTTCAATACAACACATCACATCGAATGGTTTTGGACGATGTTGCACCTTATCCATTGAAATTATCTCGTGATAGAGTTGCTGTCGAAGAAGCGGAAGTTCGCATTTTAGCACCAAAACACGAAGTGATGAACTCGCCAAACAAAATCACCGAAAAAGATTTTGAAAACTGGGTTCAAGAACGAGGCTTATACTTCCCGAACGAATGGGACAAAAAATTCACACCAATTTTATCCGCTAATGATCCTGGCGAAACGCCAAAAGATGGCGGTTTGTTAGTCGCTGAATATGGAGAAGGTTATTATATTTATTCGGGTTATTCGTGGTTTAGAGAGTTGCCAGCTGGTGTTCCTGGTGCTTATCGAATTTTTACGAATTTGATTTCTATTGGGAAATAACGTGTGGTTCGTGATAAAAACACGGATTTAACGGATTTAACGGATTTAACGGATGAACACAGGTTTTGCATTTGTAAAACCTGTTTTTTAATTTGGTGCTGTATTGACATTCATTGTAAAACATTAAAACAAAAAATCTATGTTTGAAGATAAAGATTACTCAAAATTAACACTCGAAGAATTACAAGCAGAAGCCAAAAGAATCAAAAATCACGAACTATTTTCGGCTGGTTTTATCGGTCTTTTGATTGGTATTATGATTTATGGCGTTGCGATGAATGGTTTTGGTATTTTATATATCGCTATTCCATTATTATTGATAAGTGGAATGGTGAAAGGGTCGCAAAGTCTTAAAGTGAAATTAAAGGAAATCGAAGGATTGATTAAGGAGAAAAGTTAAAAAATTACTTGCGAAATTTATGTATTTTCAACGATTTGAGTATTAACTCGCATTACGAAACTTGTACCTCACAACTTGAATTGATTAAGTGTATTCAATATATTTTCTTTAAATTGTTAGTCGATGCCAATAATTGAAACTTACCTCCAATAAAGATTAACAAAATGAAAAATACCATATTTTATTACTTATCCCTATTAATGTTATTCACAATAGGCTGTTCAACCTCAAACAAATCCGTAGTTAAGCAACATCAAGAAAAAAATTATAAAATAGCCTTAATGAATTTGAAAAAAGGAAAGTCCGTTAAAAAGAATCAAAAACTATTAATTAACGCCATTAAGCATAAAGACTTTATCAGGATTAAAGATAAGTTTGAGAAAATTGGAACACTTCCTATTATTGATGAATTTAAAACGGTGGGTACGCTTGGATATGAAGATTCATACAAACGATATGATGAATTATACTCGAATTTAGACCAACAAATTAAGATATTTGAGTATAAAAAAATTCTAATTAAAATGGTATTAGAGGAATAAAAAACTAAACCAAAATCTTCATCCATGAAATATATTGAAATATCATTTTCCATTTTCAAAATTATGCTATTCTTATGCGTTTTCCTTTTCAATTCCAACGCAAACGCACAAGTAAAATGGACAAACGATGGCGATTTGTATTACAAAATGGTTAAAACGGTGATTAGCAAGGAACGATTGACATACATGAATATTTATCAAGAACGCTATATGGGTTTGCCACAAAAAAATAGGGAAGATTTTATCGCAGGTTCTCCGATTACTTACGCTAAGAATTTGGAAGGAAACTTATTGTACATTCACGGTACAGGCGATGACAATGTTCATTATCAAAATGCCGAATCGTTAGTCAACGAACTGATAAAACATAATAAGTTGTTTCAATTTATGCCTTATCCAAATCGTTCTCATGAGGTTAGAGAAGGTGAAGGTACAAAGCGACATTTGTCTAATCTTTATACGACTTATTTGAAAATGTATTGTCCGCCTGATGGTCGGTAGGTTTTTGATTTTGATGTATTTTTGTAAATATGTTGATTTTGATGTATTTTGAGAAGTGTAAAATTGGAACACTTCAAGTTATTCTATAGAACAACTTGAGGTGTCGTAAAAACACCTCAAGTTTGTATTGCGACACTTAAGGTGTCGCTAATGTTCGATGCTATAATAAAAAAAATAACTAAAACTCAATATCTAACTGTTTAGCACGTTGAATGTGATTATTTACTTTTACAATTTGATATTTTTTATTTATATAAGCATTCACAGAATTATCAAACTCTTGATGAATCTTTAAATCTACAATCAAAGAATCCCCTTTTGCAAATTGTTTACCTTCATCTATATTCTTAAAAAAATCATCATCAATAATATTCGCACTAATCTTTATTCCTTCATAAATGAAAGACCATTTCAAACCCTTATCAAAACTTAATTTAGTAATATTTAAAGTAGCATTATTTTTTTCTATCACTCTTTTGTTATTGACTACATCATCATTAACAATCGTCAT
>JBGCFH010000190.1:0-11269 GCA_045106825.1 Saprospiraceae bacterium
TTGCTTTGTATGTTGTTGCGTTTCCGTTAGAAGCAATGAATTTTACTTTTACTTCATTCAATGTTGGTGACAACATTTGAATTTGTCCTTCTAATGTTTCGCCATTTTCTAATGTAACTGTTCCGTTGTAGATTTTTACATTATCGTTTGCGAAAGTAGCAGTAGCGATTGTCATTAAAATTGCGATGAATGCTGTAGTTGTAAAATATTTCATTGTATTGTTATTTTTTCGGTGATAATTAATTTATGTTTTTAATTATAACTCAAATATGCAGCATCTTACATAGTGTAAATTTTTATAATATATTTATTTGTGACATGGATTTGTCTATGAAAAAGTTTTGAAAGTAAGTTTATTCAATATGTACAGGTGATAAATTGTGAAGAGTAAGTTATTATAAAAAAAAATAATATTTAAAAAAAAGAAGTGATTTGATTCAAAAAAACTAAGAAAATGATCTTTATGGATAAAAAGAAGCTTAATATACTGTATTAGGAACTAAAAAAAACCTTAGTTCTTCTATATCAGGTACACGACCACGAGAAACAATTTTACCATCAATCATCAATGTTGGTATTTCTACAATATTAAAACGAAGAAAATCATCTATTTCTTCATACTGTTCTATCTCTGCTTCAATATCTAATTCATTAATAACCGTAAATAAGTTATGAGTTAATTGCTTATACCTCGAACTCCCAATTCCTAATACCTTTATATTTTTCATACGCTCTTGCTTGTTTTCTGTGCTATTCATTATTTTGTTTATGTTGAATAATTTTTATCTTTCCATCTTTAATTATCAAAAATACAAGGACATTTAAGTATTATAGATGACTTTCGTCACTATTGACCTTTAATCACATTAAATATCAAAAAACAGACAAAATGCAGCGGTCAGAACAAGCTTTAAGATTAGAAGCAATTTTTAATACCGTCATTGATGGTATTATTACGATTAATCGTAGAGGATTGATAGAAAGTATTAATCCCGCAGCAGCCAATCTATTTGGTTATGATATGTCAGAGGTTATTGGACAAAATGTAAAAATGTTAATGCCTGAACCTTATCATAGTGAGCATGATGGCTACATTCATAATCATCAAACAACTGGGCAAAAAAAAATTATAGGAATTGGTCGTGAGGTAAAAGGACAGCGAAAAGATGGTTCTATCTTTCCTTTTTTTCTAAGTGTAAGTGAAATTAAATTAGATGATAAAGTTATTTATACTGGAATCATACATGATATTTCGGATTTAAAACGTGCAGAAAAAGCTGTTCGAGATAGTCGTCATCAATTGAATGCTATTATTAATAATGCAGTCGATGGTATTATTACTATAAATGAACGAGGTTTTATACAAATGATTAATCCTGCTGCTTCAACGTTGTTTGGTTATGATTCTAATGAATTGATTGGGCAAAACGTTAGTGTAATTGCACCTTCGCCACATCAAAAACAACATGATACATATATTAATAAATATATGGAAACTGGTAAACGAAAAATCATAGGAATTGGTCGTGAGGTTTTGGGACAACGAAAAGATGGAAGTACGTTTCCATGTATGTTGAGTGTGAGTGAAATTGATTTGGGAGAACGAAAACTATTTGCTGGGATAATTCATGATTTGACCGAACAAAAAGCATATGAAGAGGATATTAAACGATTAAATTCGGAATTAGAAAAACGTGTTGAGGAACGTACAGAGAAGTTAGTCGATGTAATTAATAAACACTTAATAACAAATAATGCTTTAAAAAAAGAAATACAGGAGCGAGAATTGGTTGAAAAAGCATTACAAAAATCTCAAGCAGAAGTAAGAAAAGCATTGGAAAAGGAACGAGAATTGAATGAACTCAAATCTCGATTTGTGTCAATGGCTTCACACGAGTTTCGTACACCTTTGAGTACAATTTTAACTTCTGCTTCTTTGATAGGTCGTTATACAGCACCAGGAACAGAACTAAAACGAGCAAAACACGTCAATCGAATCAAATCGGCAGTTGGTAATTTGACAGGAATTTTGAATGATTTCCTATCATTAAGCAAATTAGAAGAAGGTAAATTTGAAAATTATCCTGAAACGTTTGACTTAAATCAATTAGTAACAAAGGTAATTGATGAAATTAAACTGATTTCAAAACCAAATCAAACAATTATATATCAACATGAAGGAACAAATGAAGTCACTTTAGATATAAAATTCACTCGCAATATTTGTATTAACCTATTATCAAATGCGATTAAGTATTCTGAGAAAGATATTTTTATAAATACTTCAATTACATCAAAACAAATTCAAATCATCGTTCAAGATCAAGGAATGGGAATTCCGAAAGAGGAACAGGAGTATTTATTTACCAGATTTTTTCGTGCGAAAAATGCGACAAATATTCAAGGAACAGGCTTAGGATTAAACATTGTACGAAAGTATTTGGAACTGATGAATGGTACAATTACCTTTGAAAGTGAGTTACAAGTAGGAACGAAATTTATCATTACATTTCCTTTATAGTTTTTACTAAAAATCAAAATATGAAGAAGATTCTATTAATTGAAGATAACTTTGAAGTTAGGGAAAATACAGCGGAAATTTTAGAACTATCAGGTTATGATGTTTCAACAGCTGAGAATGGAAAAGTTGGTGTACGTGTGGCACAACAACAAATCCCTGATTTGATTATTTGTGATATTATGATGCCAGAATTAGACGGTTATGGCGTTTTACGAATCTTGAATCAAAATCCAAAAACGGCAACGATTCCATTTGTTTTCTTGACAGCAAAAGCAGAGAAAAGTGATTTTCGTAAAGGAATGAACTTAGGTGCGGATGATTACTTGACGAAACCGTTTGAAGATGTAGAATTGTTGGAAGTGATTGAGATGCGACTAAAGAAAAGTGAACAACTCAATAAGACATTTGAAAACAATGAAGAAGGCTTACGTTCATTTATCAACGAAGCCAGAGGAATGTCAGAGTTAAAAGCCCTTTCTGAAGATAGAGAAACTCGTCATTATCGTAAAAAGGATTTTATCTTTCATGAAGCTGGTTATCCAAAACAGATTTACTTTATTAATAAAGGAAAAGTAAAAATGTGTAAAACCAATGATGACGGACGAGAGTTTATTGTTTCGCTTCATGGTGAAGGTGATTTTATTGGTTATTTAGCAATGCTTCAAAATACAACTTATCCCGAAAGTGCTATAGCTTTAGAGAATACCGAAATTAGTATTATTCCTCGTACAGACTTTTTTCAGTTATTGCATAATAATCGTGATGTTGCCAATCGCTTTATCAAATTGTTGGCCAGTAATGTCTTAGAAAAAGAAGAACGTTTACTGGAATTAGCATATAATTCTGTTCGCAAACGTGTGGCTGATGCTTTGTTGAGATTACAAGAACGATACAAAGAGGATGATAAAAAATTCTTTACAATGGCTGTTCCTCGTGATGACTTAGCGAGTATGGTCGGAACAGCGAAAGAAACGGTGATTCGTACATTATCTGATTTTAAAGCAGAAAATTTGATTGAAGTTCATGGTAGCAAAATTACCATCAAAAAAACTAAGGAATTACAAAGTATGTTAAACTAATTTTTCCTAAATAAATGGTTGATTTTAAGTTAAGGTTATCATTTTGCTAATTCATACGTTAGTTTAATTTTAAACAGATGGAATATTTACATTTGTAATTGAAACTATAACGAAATCAAGAATTAATGACCAAACGAAAGGTTGAGATTGTTGTCATATCTGATGTTCATTTAGGTACATTCGGAAGTCGTGCAACTGAATTGATGTTATATTTAGAAAGTATTGAACCAGAAACATTGATTATTAATGGTGATTTGATAGATATTTGGCAATTCCGAAAACGTTATTTCCCAAAAACGCATTTTGCAATTTTACAAAAACTACTTGGTTTTACAACCAAAGGTATTACAACCTATTTCTTACCAGGGAATCACGATGATTTAATCCGACGATTTGGCGATTTTTCAATTGGGCATTTCCATGTTCAAAATGAATTGATTTTAAATATTAATAATCAAAAATTTTGGTTTCATCATGGTGACAAGTACGACGCTTCTGTTAGAAATAAACGGTTTGCAGCATTTGGAGGTTATTTGTACGAACATTTGATTTTGGTAGAAAATGGATTCAATCGTTTTTTTAAATTATTCAAAATCAAACCATTTCAAATTGCTAAAAAGCTAAAGATGTTTAGCAAACGAATGTCAAAAAAATCTTCCAATTTTGAATTAAAGGCCTTTCAAGAATGTATCGAAAAAGATTGTGATGTTATGATTTGTGGTCATGTTCATAAGCCACAAAAACGATTTTTTGAAAACGAAAACGGCAAAATGTTGTATTTAAATTCTGGAGATTGGGTAGAAAACCTTTCTGCATTAGAATATAATAATGGTAAATGGCAAATTCTTGATTTTGATGAAACCTTGACTGGAGATGATTTTGAATTGGTCAACAAAAGTACATTTCAGTAAATGAAAACAGCGAACTATACAAGTTTTGTCAGCATCTATACAGTTTGGATAATTTACATTCACATCATAGAACAGTAAATCGTAATATTTGTATTAATTAACGACACGAATTTTCACGAATTACACGAATGGTGTTCTTTGGAAAAATAAAAATTTGTGTAATTCGTGAAAATTCGTGTCTGAAAAATCAAAAACTATGAAAAACATATTTACAGGTTTATTTCTATTTTTTGCGATGACTATGGTCGCACAAGTTCAAAAAAATGTAGTTGTTGAACATTTTACGAATACTCGATGTGGAATTTGTTCAAGCCGAAATCCAGGTTTATTTACCAATTTGAATAATAATCCAAATGTTATTCATTTGGCGGTTCATCCAAGTTCTCCTTATAGTTCTTGTATACTTAATCAAGCGAATCCAACAGAAAATGATGGTCGTACAAATTACTATGGAATTTATGGTTCGACACCTCGAATCGTTGTACAAGGTTCTGTTGTTTCTGCGTCTACTAATTTTGGAGATGCTACGATTTTTAGTAATCAAGCTGGTCAAACTTCACCGTTTACAGTTCGTACAGAATTAGAATTTACAGGAAATGGAGAAGTCATTACAACCGTAATTGTAAAAACTGAAGCAACACACAGTTTTTCTACTTTGAAGTTATTTACAGCAATTGCAGAAGATACGATTTTCTATAATGCTCCAAATGGTGAAAACGAACATTACAATGTTTTTAGAGAATCTGTTTTTGAAGTTGGTGGAAAAACAGTTACACCAGCAACAATGGTTGGTGATTCTGTGGTGTTTTCAGAAACAATTACTTTAGATGCTAACTGGGATTGGAGTAGAATTTTGGCAATTTCAATTTTACAAGAGTCAGGAACGAAGGAAGTTGTTCAAGCTTCAACTTCTCGTATGCAAATGTTTACTTCAACAGAAGATATTACAGTAATACCTTTTCAATTGTATTCTGTGAATAATCAAGTGGTATTTAAAGCTGATAAAGTTGGAACAGTTTATCAAGTACAAGTATTTGATTTACAAGGAAATGCATTGCATTATTTAAACTCAAGTTGTCAAGGAAACTGGGTGTTTGATAAGCTACCAACTGGTATTTATGCAATTCGTATTCAATCAGAAGATAAGATTTGGTCAAAGTTATTACCGATTGTGAATTAGAAACTCACGCAGATTTCGCAGATTGACGCAGATTTTGTTAGCTTCGCCAACTAATATTATTTTTAAAAAAGTAGAATTGGTAAAGCCAATAAGTCTGCGAAAAATCTGCGTCAATCAGCGTGAAAAATATATTAAATATCAGCGTTTTAATTTGCCTTACTTTTATAACAATTTTCTTTTCGAATTGTGGCGAAACGCCACAAGCTACAATCATAAAATTCCAACCTAAAGCCGTCGAATACGATTATTCAGATTCTACTCTTTTCAAGAAGATTGATGTTTTTTTTCAAAAACGTTATCAAGCAAAACGGTTTAATGGTGTTGCGTTGTTTGCTAAAAATGGAAAAATCGTTTATCACAAAGCCTTTGGTTTATCGAATTTTAGCACAAAAGATACATTACAATTAGACGATGCTTTTCAGTTAGCATCTGTTTCTAAAACCATTACAGCAGTTGCTACTTTAAAATTGGTTCAAGATAGTTTGATACAATTAGATGAAAACGTTCAAGATTTTATTCCCAATTTTCCATACGATAGTATCACTGTTCGTCATTTGTTATCACATCGTTCTGGTTTAGCAAATTATATGTATTTCGCAGATAAAATTTGGGAAAATAGAGATAGTTCTATCACGAATAATGATGTATTAACTATTATGCAGCGAGATACACCAAATTATTATTATTTGCCCGATGTTCGTTATTTTTATTGTAATACCAATTATGCAATTTTAGCCTCAATTATCGAAAAAGTCACTCATGATACTTATGAAAATTATTTAGACAAAACGATTTTTAAACCATTGAAGATGGAAAATGCATTTGTTTATAATCGAAATACACAGCCTGAAATTCCTCAAGAAGTCATTGGTTACAATGCTATATATAGACAGAAAGAAAATAGTTATTTTAATGGCGTTGTTGGTGACAAAGGTATTTATGCTTCTGTAATGGATTTGTTCAAATTTGACCAAGCGTTATATGAAACGGACTTTATAGATTCAACGTTATTAGCGGAAGCGTTTTCTCCACAACATCCAGATTTAACTCGTCGAAATCGAGATAATTATGGTTTAGGTTGGCGAATCCAACAACCTTCAGCGTTTAATCAAGTGGTTTATCACAATGGTTGGTGGAAAGGTTTTAAAACCTACTTTATCAGAATGATTGGCACAAATCAAACGATAATTGTATTGACAAATGTAACTCGTGGCGGATATTTGGATAGAATGGAACTGCAAGGATTACTCACGCAGATTAACGCAGATTCGACGCAGATTTTTTAGTTAGCTTCGCTAACTCTTTTTATAAATAATGATTGGCTAAGTCAATAAAAATCTGCGTAAAATCTGCGATAATCTGCGTGAGTATTTCAAAGTTTATTTGCAATTCGTTTAATCGAATTTAGAATGTCATCAGTATTGAAATTGACTAATAATCCTAATGTTATACTTGTTATTTTGAGGTACGTTATTAGTTGTTTGTAATGAACCTTTTTGAGTTGTTCTACCGATTTTAATTCAATGATTATTCTATTTTCAACCAATAAATCCAATCGAAAATCAACATCTAATTTTGTACCATCATAAATCACAGGAACAGGCACTTCTTTTCTAACTCTTAAACCTCGCTTATTCAATTCATAAACTAAAGCAGCTTGATAAATACTTTCTAAAAGACCAGGTCCAAGTTCATTGTAAACTTGGAATATTGCCCCTCGAATTTCGTAACTAATCTCGTTTATTGTCATAATTATTGAGTTGATTTCTCACGCAGATTTTCGCAGATTTAACGCAGATTTTTTAGTTAGCTTCGCTAACTTTTATTTATGTAATTGTAATTGGCTAAGCCAATAAAAAAATCTGCGTTAAATCTGCATTAAATCTGCGAAAATCTGCGAAAATCTGCGTGAGAAAACGATTAGCGAAGCTAATAAAAAACTATGAATCTGTGAGAGAAACCCATTTCTGCCCAAAAGCCAAAATCTCCATCAACCAAGCAATACCCAAATGTACAATCAAACCACCAAAAACATTACGAGTATAATACGACACAACACCTAAAATATAACCACCAAAAAACGAACTCAAAGCTTCGCCATAAGGCTTTCCAAAATGTACAAAACAATATAAAACTGCCATTGGAAGAATCGCTTTTTTGCCAATAATAGACACGAAACCTAAAACCAAAAAGCCACGGAAAAACAATTCTACAGAAATGAAATCTGTTCCGTACGAAATTTCATAAATCAAAATCGTTACCCATTCGGGAACTTCCAAAAAACGAGTCGCTCCATAATCACGATAAGTAGGATATTGAGCCAAAAAATCTGGTTGATAAGAAGCCCAAATTAACAAAGGCAACATCAATGCAATCATTAAAAAATAAGGTTTGAGCGTTCCACCTTTTAAGGTTAAGCCATAGAAATGTTCTTTTGGTTCTTGTGTAAATTTCCATAAGATAAATAAGGGTAAAATATTGGTAAACAAACTCACCAAACGATCAAAACATCTTGCACCAAAATAATATAACTCACGAGGCAACGCCAAACGAACCAAATCATCATCCCAATAAAAACCGATGTCAAAGGAAATTATCGCAATTCCAATCGTAGAAATCAACCAAAATTGACGATTTCGCAACCAATCCCAATCTTTTGTATATAAAATGCAAATCAAAACTGTCCCAAAATAAGCGAAGCAATAAAACAGAAAAAACAAGAAATAATAAATCAATTTCCCTCGAAACATTCCATCAATAATATCATCTTCAAAATTCCCTTCTACAAATCGAGTATCAAAAATAATGTGCCAATCGACAAAAAAATTCAAACACAAACACGTAAAACAGAAAACCATTACAATCAAATGCAATGGCAAATTAAAATCTTCCGAAGTGAAATAATCTTTGAAATATTTGAGTAGTGTTTTCATGGTTTAATTTTGGACACGAATTTCCACTAATTTCACGAATTATTATAGAATGAAAATTAAAATTCGTGTAATTCGTGAAAATTCGTGTTTCTTTAAACAACCAAACTACCTAAACTAAGAAGTATCGTTAATCCATTAATAAAGCTCATCAAAATCAACCATAAATGATAAAATCGAGTATAATAATCAAAATTCTTATACTCAAAAAATGCCAAAACCAAACTCAAAATCGAACTGACCAAAGTTGTAAATAAACCAATTAATAAAATTCCTTTTATAAGAATCGACCAATCATTTCCAAAACGTTGAATCAAACCGATTGCCCAAAACAAGACACTAAAACTCATTATCCATTCAAAGATAACTTTGAGGCGTTGCCGTTCCATTTCTTCGGTAGAAAGCGGTTTTTCTTTTTTGAATATGTCATCTAAAGGTTCTTGCATCAAGTAGTTTCAGTAGTTTGTTAGTTTCAGTAGTTTCAGTAGTTTTGTATGTAGGAACTACTAAAACTACAAAACTACTGAAACTACTAAAACTAAATTAATGCTCAAAAGAGGAAAATTATCATCAACCGTTTTAGAAACAGAACTCAATCGCTTACCGAAAGCGTACATTGATTTGTTAACTGATTTTGAAGCGGATTTAGATATTCGCTCAAGCTCAAAGGCAACGTATAAACGTAGCTTATTGCAATTTTTCCTTTTTTTGGCAGATAGACAAATCCATTTGTTAGAATGTGAACGTGCAACGATTATTCAGTATAAACTGCATTTGTTAGAACAAGTTGAAAAACAGCAATTTTCTTTATTAACGGCTGACAATTATCTCAATGCTGTTCGCCGCTTTTTCCAATGGATTTTTAATACAGAAGCCTTACCCGAAATTGAAAAGGATATTACCAATAAGATTTCCATCAATGCAGAATATGAAGGTTTCAAAAAAGAAGCCTTAACACCAGATCAAGTGCAATTATTATTAAAAAACCTTCAAAAGAAAATTGATAAAGCAAAAACAACACAGCAGACTTTAAATGCTTATCGAGATTACGCTTTTGTGTTTTTGATGGTAACTTCTGGTCTTCGGACGATTACGACCATTCGTATTAATATAGCAGATATTGCCTTGATGCACAACACACAAGTTATCTATGTTCAACGAAAAGGACGCAACGAAAAAAATGATTTTGTAGTTTTGGAAGCAGAACCTTATAAAGCAATTTTTGATTATTTGAAATTACGTTTTGGAACGGATAATTTCCTCGAACTCACCGAAGAACAACAAAATGCACCGCTTTTTGTCGGACATTCAAACCGAAATAACGGACAACGATTAACACCAGATAGATTGCGACAAATCGTAAAATATCATTTGCGACATATCGGCTTGAATGCCAAAGTTTTTTCTGCTCATTCATTGCGACATACTTATGGAACATTGCAATTGAGATTAACCAACGATATTTTTCAAGTTGCAGAAAACTTAGGTCACAAAGATTTGAAATCAACTAAACGCTACACCGCCAAAGAACGACAACGACAACGATTAGAAAATTATAAAGGTGTTTCGCATTTGTTTAAGAAAGAATAAATTTATACGTATTACGTATAACGTAATACGGTTTACGTAAAAATAAAATTTATGTTCTATCAATTATTCATCATTTTACAAATGCTATTTTATCCACCTTCTCCAGATAATTTTGAAGGTATTATTAAATACAATGTTCCAAATACAACGGATTCATTGATTTATTACATCAGAAGTGATAAAATTCGTATACACAGAAAGGGAAATTTTGTAACGAAATATGGAAATTATACGGACGAGTTGTTTGATTTAGAAAATAATCGTACAGCATTGTATAATATTGAAAAAGGCGAATATGAGTTTTTTGATAATAATAGAACATACTTTCCACCTCAAAAAATCAATGAAAAATGGACAATTCTAAATCATTCTTGTGAAGGTTATGAAATTGATTACGGAAAAGTAGGTTTTGAAAGTCGTATGCAAGATAAGATTTATGTTGCTGATAGTTTATATTTCGAAATACCTGAAAATTGTATTATTCAAACACCAATGATTACAAATGGAACTGGAAAGATTGCTTTGAAGCAAGTTAGAACTGTTGAAAGTCAACATTCATTTAGTGAAAGTGTTTTTGAAGCAGTTAAGATTATTCCTATGGAAATTCCAGATAGTTTATTGTTATTACAATAACAATAAAAGTCTCTCACAATCTTTACGTTCCAAAAACTTTTTTACATGATTAAAAACAATATATAAACATAACATGTTGATTATCAGCAGTATTTTTTTTTTTTTTCAAGATTGAGTGATTGAATTTTTTGATGTTTTGAATTTTTTTATATAAATTTGATTTATCATTAATAACAAATTATTGTGTTTTTCATCACACCCACACAATGATTTACCCGAATTTCACACATTCCCAAAAATGTTAGTGAAAATTCCCGATAGTTTCTCGACTATCAAATTAGAATAAAAAGAGCAATTAAATATATTAAATACAAGTTGGAAAAAATTGGGTATTTGTTAAGTTTTAGACTTGATGAATTACTTTATTATACAATCTTTTTTATTCATTAAAAAGGGCTACTTAGGAGTTGCATTCCTGACATAGC
>JBGCFH010000191.1:0-4592 GCA_045106825.1 Saprospiraceae bacterium
GGATTTTGTTCCTGTCGGAAAAGATCAAGAACAGCATTTAGAGTTGTCTCGAAATATCGCTCAACGATTCAACAATAGTTTTAAGAAAGACTTTTTTACACTTCCTGAGCCATTATTCACGGAAGTACCGAAAGTAATGTCACCAGCGAATCCGCTCAAAAAAATGAGTAAGAGTCTTGGACCAAAACATTATATTGATGTGTTTGCTGATGAGAAACGCATTCGTAAACAGGTTCGTTCGGCTGTAACCGATACTGGACAAGAAACGAATGGCGAAATGAGTGCTGGTGTTCGTAATTTATTTGAGCTACTAAAAGCAGCGAATAAAATGGATGAACGCCAAACTTTGATGGAAAAACATGCAAATGGTTCTTTGAAATATGTAGAACTAAAAGATACGGTTGCTGATGCTTTAATTGAGTTAAGTACAACATTCCGCAACAAAAAGGAAGCATTACAAGCGAATAGAAAAGAGGTGAAAAATCAGATTAAATCTTCAGCTTTTGAAATTCGAAAAGTAGCAAAAGAAACTTTGCGTGAAGTGAAAAGCCTTACTGGTTTAGCTAATGTAAAGTAACGTAGAACCGAGTTGTGCTCGGTTTATTTACTTCCAAGTACAACTTGGAAGTACTTGAATCCGTCATTTTCAATTACGAAAGTGGCGGATTTTTTATTTGAATTAGGGCGAACGAAAAGTCTTTTTTATAATATGACAGAAGCATTGGTAATACTCTTTTTTTGAAATATGAATTTCGTTTCAAAGAATTTTGATAAAAATTTGATTATTGATAATCAATGTTTTACGTATTATTAAAACGACTTTTCGTTTCCCCTAATTTGAATGAAACCCTTACGTTATTTGCGTCAAACTTTGCGACCTCTTCGGTTAAATCCTTATTTTTGTAGAAACCAATCATTAATATGGCTTTATTTACTACAAATATCAACTTTCGCTTTCCTTGGCGACCTTACCAAAAGCGGGTTTTAGATAATTTAGAAGATTATTTAGAAGATAAACAATTACACATTGTTGCTCCGCCTGGTTCTGGAAAAACAGTTTTAGGATTGGAAGTTGTAAAACGATTGAATAAACCTGCTTTAATTCTTGCTCCAACTATTACAATTCGCAATCAATGGGCAGATCGATTGATTGTTGATTTTTTAGATAATCAGCCATTTCCACACCTTTCTTTTGATATTAAAAAAGCTGATAAATTAACGATTTCAACGTATCAAGGTTTGCATTTCGCTTTCAAAGATAATCCTGAAAAACTAATTGACGATTTGCGAAAGCAAGGTATAAAAAACTTGGTTGTCGATGAATGTCATCACTTAAAAAATGAATGGTGGAAAACACTTTTTCATCTTAATGAAAAATTAAATTTACAAATTATTGCCTTAACGGCAACGCCACCTTTTGATGTCAGTGGAACAGAATGGCAGCGTTATCATCAGCTTTGTGGTGAAGTTGATGCAGAAATTAATGTGGCAGAATTAGTAGCAGAACACAATCTTTGTCCACATCAAGATTATATTTATTTTTCTTTGCCAACAAACGATGAAAGTATTGAAATTACTCGTTTTCATAATGATGTTAATGATTTTATTGATGATTTAAAAATTAATTTTACTTTTCGAGATTGGATAAAGCATCATCCGTTTTTGCAAGAACCAGAACAACATTTAGATACGATTTACGAAACGCCAGATTACTTTTCTTCTTTATTAATTGTTAATGAGTTTTTCAATGGAAGTGTGCCTTTAGGAACGACAGAAATAATTGGCGGCGATATTGAGAATCTACCTAATATGGATGAAGAATGGTTGCAATTATTCTTAAATCACGCCTTATTTAAAGATTATTATTTTTTACAATTTGAGAAAAAGGAAACGTTCAAAGCAATCATTAAAACACTAAAAAAAATTGGTGCGATTGAACGCAAAAAAGTAGCGTTGCTTGAACCCGAAAATATTAATAAAAAACTACGATTAAGTACGTCCAAACTGAATAGTATTACGACGATTGTTCAGCATGAATGGGAAACCTTAAAAGATGATTTGCGAATGGTGATTTTGACCGATTATATTCGTAAAGAAGAAATGCCAACGTCAGAAATGAGCGTGAAAAATCAAGAAAAAATTGGTGTTGTTCCGATTTTTGAACGCTTACGAAAACGGTTTCCAATTGAGGTTGATTTAGGTGTTTTGACAGGAAGTTTGGTAATTATTCCAAAAATTGCTTTAGAACAATTGGAACGAATTATTGTTGAAAAGAAACTCCATGTTAGTCAATTAAATACGAAATCATTGCCGCACACGGATGATTATTTGCAAGTAGAAACTTCGGGAGAATTACGAACCAAAATTGTAGAAGTCATTACGGAATTATTTACAAAAGGTGGAATTACAACTTTAGTCGGAACGAAGTCTTTGTTAGGCGAAGGTTGGGACGCTCCAGCGGTAAACTCGTTGGTATTAGCAACTTTTGTCGGTTCATATGTTTTGTCAAATCAAATGCGAGGTCGAGCGATTCGGACACAAAAAGGTAATGATGATAAAACGGCCAACATTTGGCATTTGGTCTGTCTTGATCCAACAGATAAATATGGTGGACATGATTTTCAGATTTTAAAACGTCGATTCAAAGCCTTTCATGGTGTTGGTTTTTCGAGCCAACCAATGATTGAAAACGGTATGAATCGCTTTCTTTTGCCACCTTTTCCGATTGATGCAAATTCGATGAACACTATTAATAATCAAATGCTAAATCGTGCGGATAACCGAGAACGTCTGCGTTTGGATTGGGAAAAAGCATTGGGAAATGGTATGTTGATGGTGGAAGAAATCAAAGTGCCTATTGTTCGACAAAAGTCGTACAAAAATATTAAATCTAATTTAACGAAAACGTTGGAAACTGGTTTTTATTTGGATTTGGAAGCTATTTTGGAAGCCATTAAAAAACAACACTTTGTTGCCATTATTTTATCGGTGATTGCTTATATTTCGTTACCGATTTGGGGAATTTGGCTTTTGATATTTACATCGTTTATTAGTAATTATTTGTTTTATCAAGTAACAATTTATTATAAAGTCGTTTTCAATTTATATAATTTTTTACAACCATTAGTACCGACTATAAAAAATAATATCCAGCCATTTTGGAAAAAAATCAATCAATATGGACAGATTATTTTGGTGTTAGGTGCAATCATATCAATTGTTCTAAATTGGTCAGCTATTTTGTTTATCGTTGCTCTTTATACTTTAATAATTAATATAGCATTATTTAAAAATCTCAAAAAGAATCCACTATATTCGGCTTCTTCTCAGATTAGAAATATCATTTTTGATGAAGCCAAATTTATACAAGAACTCGGAAATATTATTTTAAAAACATTGTCTTATATCAATTATATTCTACCTTCTGATTTTAACAAAATCAACGTTCGAACGGATATTGATGAGTTTGGTGAAGTCGTTTGCTATTTGGAAGAGGCGACGACTTTTCAGAATGAATTATTTTTAGAAGCATTAAGCGAAGTGATTAATCCGATTGAAAATCCTCGGTATTTGATTCGAGTTGATAGAGATGCAATTCAGCAATATGATGAACCGTTTTATGCGACAATTCCGTCTTTATTTAGTAAACGAAAAGCTGATGCAGAGGCGTTTGCGTTCTATTGGAATGAAACTTTGACGATGAATAATTTGGTGTATACCAGAACACAAGAAGGTCGGTTAGAGCTTTTGAAAGCAAGAAATATGTCGTTGAATCCTGAGTTTCATCCGAAAGCGGAACGATTGAGTGCTTGGAGGTAAATCGTTGATTGTTAGATTATTGTTGCTTTAATTATTATTAGATTGTTTTTTAAAACATCATAATTCATTGATTTTTGTTTATCTTTAAAATCAAATGAACCATTTTATAGATTTCAGTCGTTTTATTATTTTATCAATAAAAAATTAAACTATGGATATAACATTAAAACAAGCAAAATTGGCAAAAACGCTTTTTCAAATTGAGGATAATCAATTGTTAACAAAGATTGAGCAGTTTATACAAGCAACACTTGCTGATTATCAACACGTTAACGAACCATTAGTGAAGTATAAAATGGTTAATGAAATTGATAAAATTATTGAATTGTCAAAACAGCCAATGCCTGAAACTGTTACAGCTGAACAGTTGATTGAGGAACAAGGATTTGATATGGAAGTATTTAATAAAACATTAGATGCAATTCCAGATGATCTTTTTGAAGACGAAGAACCGTTAGAAGAATTATTAAAAGATTTAAAATAATACAATGACCTATTTTTTAGACACAAATATTTTTATCAGCTTTGTTAAAAATCGTAGTTTTCGAGACTTTTTTAAAGAAAGATATGGACACAATGAAAATAATTTAATGACATCAGTTATTGTTGATGGAGAAATTCTATCATTCATAACAAGACATAAATGGGGATTTAACAAGCGTAGAATATTGAATAATATATTCAATCAAGCGATTATCACACCTATTAAAGTCAAGAGAATCATAGAATTATACGCTGAAATTGATGCATACAGTCAAGGCAAACATCCAACG
>JBGCFH010000192.1:0-17969 GCA_045106825.1 Saprospiraceae bacterium
CATGCTCCGTCCATTGGCATGCATTTCCAATAATTGCTCTTTAAACTTTGCTTCATAGCGACGGCGTTTACTCTTTTTATTCGTATTTTTCATAACACAAATTTAAGATTGTTTGCTGTCCTGTTTTTTTAACACATCTCAAATATCTGAAACCCAAACCTGTTCAGGACGATTAATTTCTAAAAATTCAATTTGATTCTTATGTTTTTTAAAACGATGATGCGAATTAGTAGTAACATGATATTGACGTTTAGGATTGATTAACAAGTGATTAGCCTTTAAAATAGCGAATAACTTATCTCGTCCAACCTTTAATTTTCTCAAACTGTCTTCTAACATGTGGTACAACTTTCTCGTACCAAGTCTTGGTAGTAAGATGCGAATACCGTTTACTAATTCAACAACTTTTGCTGCTAAAGTTTTTTTATCCTGAACTCGCTTTTTTGATTTGTAATAACTTTGTCGGTGGATTCCAATCAATCGACAGCTCTCGCTGATACTTATTTGTTCTTCCCTTTTGAATTTTTCAATTGATTGGACAAGGACTTTTTTCTAATTGAAATATTTAATTCCTTTTCTGCGATATCTATCATCATATCAAAGAATATCGCTTTCTTATTTGTTTGGTCTAACTCCTTTTCTAAGGTGCGATTTTTCTTCTGTTCTAATTTCAATTGTTGTTCTAATTCTAATATGCGTTGTGCTGGACTTTTCATCTTACTTCGTTTTACTTGATAACTTCTGTCTAAGTTACTATATTTTTTTATCCATCTACGTATTGTGGAGCTACTTTGTATCCCATATTTATCTGCTAACCTTGTTATTGTATAATTGCCAGCTTCATATTCTCTTATCACTTGTAATTTAAAGGCGTAAGAATAATCCTTTTGTGTCCGCTTAACATATTCATTCTCTTTACTTTCCATCTTAATAAGATTTTTTCTGTAATCTTATTTTAGGACGGGACAAGTGTAGAAATAAAAAAGTGTGCAGTTTGAGACAAACTCAAACTGCACACTTTTTAGTTAAAATCGTATTTTATAATTAAAAAATAAAGTCCAAAAATGGATTCCAAAAAACGATAAAACCGATAATTGCAGCAGCAATCGCTAAAATTAAAACAGCAGCAGCGGCAGCATCTTTAGCTTTCCCTGCTAATTCATGATATTCGGGAGAAACCAAATCCGTCAAATGTTCTAAAGCCGTATTCATAGCTTCTGCAGCTAAAACCATTGCCATCGAAATAATGCAGATGAACCATTCTGTTTTTGAAATATTAAAAAAGAAACCGCCACCGATTACTAATAATATAAAAAACGCATGAATTCGAGCATTGATTTGTGTTTTAAACAAATCTATAATTCCATTAAAGGCATATTTAAAACTACTAATTCTCTTTTGGATTCGATTCTGTTTTGGTTGGTTTGACATATTTGCGATTGAATTGATATGTTCCCATAATACCAACTTTATTGTCTCCTTCCTCTTCAATAGCTCCAAAATAAGTACATTCTAACTCTCTTGAGTAAAGAATATGGTCTATCGGGCTTTCGCCAATAAGTGTTTGGCTCGTTCTACTATCTTTGAGTTCAGCATTAGTACGTAACATACTCATCTCACTCGAATGTGTCACCACATTATAATCTCCTAAAGCAATAACAGGCTCATCAATTTTAGTTATAAAACTCGCTATCTCTTCAAGATGTTGATTGATTTCCTTATAGGCGTTCATATCCACAGGAGGTCTTGTAATACTACTAATGAAGTGAATCTTTTGATTTCCAATTTTGACAGAACCATGTATATTCGGAGCATCTTTATAATGAAAAGTATCAATTTCTTCAAACGGATATTTGGAATAAACAGCAGGATTATAAACATCTAAACTAATAAAAGTTTTCTCATAAGGATAAATATCTACTAAGTGTTCACGCAACAAAAAATCCCAGTTAGGATTTAAGTTTTGAAAAGAAACAATATCCGCATTACTTTTTTTAATAGCGTCAATCGTTTTTTCATAATCTGAACTATTCTCTATATTGACATGAGCAATTTTAAAAAACGTACCATACTGAATTGGATAAAAAGGTTCACGAGTCCGAAGGTTTAAACACAAAATCCCGCAACAAGCTAAACTTACCCACATTGACCGAGGATCACGCACGGCCATGAATGTAAGTCCTAAAACCAAACAGCCAAACATTAACTGAACGGCATGATTTGCCAATCGTTTAAATAAAATATATTCAGGTGTGTAAATTGCTAAAATAGTCATTATAATCAAAGTTCCCCAAATTAGATATTGATAGAACTTCACACTTTTTAAAAATGTTATGGTGCTTTTCATAGTATTTAAATAAATTATTAGGCAAATTTCAATAAAATTAATGATAAGTAGAAATTAATAAGCTGATAAAGTCATTATATTTCATCTTATTAGACAAGATTCCCTTCTCAATTGTACCTTTGTAACGAATTTTTAATTTCAAATTATGCAATCAATTATTACAAATCGAAATATACAACTCGCCTTTGTCGGTGTTGTTTTATTTATCCTTTTCTTAGGAAATTACCAATTTTCACTTTGGGATAATTCAGAATCATCCGTAGCATTAATGGCTCAACAGGTTATTCAAACGAATAATTGGATACCAGTATTTTATAGTTTTTCTGATGGTATTGCTTTTCATCCATTACAAATTTGGGAAACGGTACTTTCGTACAAAATATTTGGTGTGAACGAATTTGCTACTCGTTTTCCTGCTTTGATGTACGTGATTTTGACTTTAGTAACACTCTTTTATTTTACTCGTACTTGGTACAATGAAAAAGTAGCCATTTTAGCGGTCGTAATTTTGAGTTCTTCTTTTCTCTTTCCAACCTTAGCAAAGGTCAATTTAGTAGAAAGCGGTTTATTATTTTATGCAACGGTAATGTTTGGGACTTTTTGGTCAAGCCTAAAAGCTAAAGATGTGAAAATGACTGTTGCATTTTGGGTTGCAGCTTTATTATCAACGTTTCATGGTGGATTTGTGGCAATTGTTCCTTTTGTTGGAGCTTGGTTCGTATTGTTTTTTATGAAAAAAGATTGGCGACAAGCCTTAATGAATATTCAACCATACTTAATCATTGTAGCTGTTATTCCAGTTATCACTTGGGCAATAATGAGTACAGAAAGTGCAGAAAACTCTAATATACCATCCTCTTCTTTAATTTATCGCCATTTTTTAGATACATCTACTTCTGTCAATATCGGTCGCCAAACCTTCTTGCTTTTAATTGGCTTTTTACCATGGATTGCATTATTACCATCAAGTTTAATTCGATTAGTGAAAGATGTTATAAAACAAGACGACACAGCATTATTCTTTGGAAGTTGGATTGGATTTGGATACATTTTATTTGAGTTTTTACCGACTGCAATGCAAATGCCTTCAGTTGTTATTTATCCTGCAATCGCTATTCTGATGGCTCAAAAGTTCTGGAATCATGAAGCGGCTTGTGAGCGTTTTCAGAATGCACCAATCAACGAACACATCGAAATCCGAGCAAGGAAAGCAAAATTTCAAGAGGAAGATGTGATGAAAACAGCACAACTTTTGGGCGTTATTACAGTGTTTGTTATCACATTTATTTTATCAATGATAGGTTATTCGCAAGGTGTAGGTATCATGCGAACTGGCTTTGTTGGAATGATTCTATGGATTACGAGTTTTATTGTTGCTATCGGTTTGTATGCTCGAAACATGAACCTCTTTTTTTATGGTGCAGTTTCTGGAAGCTTGTTATTTGTACTTTTTACATGGTTGTTGGTGATTCCTGTATTAGAACCAGCTCGTTCTTTTACGAAGCGAACTGTCGAAGTTATTGAAAAAATGGAACATAAAGGAAAAGTGATTATAGCAACTCATGACGAATATAATTTATCAAGTTTACCTTTTTATTTAAATCGTAAAAATATTGATGCTTCTTTTCTCCATAAAGAGTCGATTAAATCACGATATTTAAATGACGAAAAAGAAGTTTTTATCTTAGATGATTATGAATATAAAGCACTAAAAGAAATCGCTAATTCAGAAGAACATAAAGCCACTAAAATAATTCCAATTGAAGGTATTTTGATGAAAGATAGAAAAGCTGGAAATTATTGGATTGTGCAAGAATAAATTTTTTACTAAAAAATATGAATAGCTTTATAAAAATTAAAGCCGCTCAAAACATAAGTTTCGAGCGGCTTTCTATATTTTCACTAAGTTCAACTTAGTGTTACTTTTTACCATGACATTGCTTATACTTTTTACCACTTCCACACGGACAAGGTGCGTTACGTCCATATATAGCAAAAAATAAGCATATATTAAACTTTATTTTTTCTCTAAGAAATTTTATTCAATACTTGCATCATAACATCTTATCATTTACATTTACATTTGTATTATAATTAATCATAAAAGTAATTTTTGAAAAACAATTTCTAATTTCTAATTTCTAATTTCTAATTTCTAATTTCTAATTTCTAATTTCTAATTTCTAATTTCTAATTTCTAATTTCTAATTTCTAATTGGAAGTCGATTTTCAACAATTACCAACAAAACCTAATACTTATGAAATTAAATAACCTTTTGAAATCATGTTTTGCCAATAGTTTGACGATTATCGTCATCAATTCAGCATAAAATAACAATTTACACATTGCGGATAAAAATAATGCGAAATAAATTTCTCTTGTATGAGAAATATTATAGATTTCATTTTCGGATTAGAATTATTGTTAAAAACAATAAAGCAATGTGATATTTGGATATAAAGGACTTCCGTAAGTCACCTGAGAAATTTCTTACAGGAAGCCCTATTTTAATAATTACTATAAACTCAAATTTATGAGAATTTTATCACTTTTTTTAGTTTTTGTCTTACTTACTTCATGGTTGAATGCACAAGATTTTGTTAATAAAGAATGGGTCAAAGAATATGGAAGCCCCGAAAATATTGATTGGTCAAGTACCACCTTTGATGGTAGCGGTAATCTTATTCATGTAGGTAATACTGCTTTAAGTTCGACAAATACAGATCTTCTAATTACAAAATACACACCTGAGGGCGATGCGATTTGGGAAAGGCAGTATGGAGGAATTTTTAATGGAAAAGATTATGGAATTGCTGTTATTGCTGATGCAGCAGATTATATTTATGTCGCAGGTGTTATTACAACAGCAACTAATCAATTAGATTTTTGTTTGTTAAAATATGATGAAAATGGCGATTTATTATGGCAGACAACATGGAATGGTTTAGCCGCTTTGGATGATATTCCGTCAGCACTTAGTTTTGATAATAGTGGCAATATTGTGGTTGCAGGAGGTACGTTTATGCCTAACAACCAGTCGGATTATTTTATATTAAAATATAATAATAGTGGTACTTTACTTTGGCAATATCTATACGATTATGCTGGTTTTTATGATTTTCCCACAGATATTCAAATCGAAAGTAATAACAATATTTTAGTAACAGGTGCTTCAGCTACGGCACAACAAACTTGGGATTATGCAACGGTCAGAGTAAATGGTACAACAGGATTAAAGATAACAGAAAATAGAATTAATGTTCCTGGTATTGGTCTGGATAATGCTTTAGCATTAACACAAGATGATATTGGAAATATTTATATAACAGGTTATACCGATAACACTGGTAATCGAAATATTCAAACAGTAAAATTAGATGCTGCTTTAAATTTGGTTTGGGTAAAAGATTTCGATGGTGCAGGTTTGGAAGATGTTGCAGAAGCAATTGGTGTAGATTATTTAGGTAATGTATATGTATCGGGATATTCAGAAAAACTAAATGGTGGAAGTGATTTGGTAACTATAAAATATGATGCAAATGGACAAGATGTGTGGATTCAACGTTATACTGCCGAAGACGAAACTAAAGAAGTTCAATCAGCGAATATGGTTGTTAGTAGTTTGGGCGATTTATACATTATTGGTACAGTAGAAGGAGCAAATGGAAAAGACTTTGTTGCTGTCGAATATAATACAAACGGAAAACTCAACTTAGAAAAAAAATATGATAATACAACATCTGGTGATGATGAAGCAAAAAGTATCATATTAGATGATGATGGTAATCTATATGTTTCTGGTACATCTGAACTTGGAACAACAACTAAATACACAACCGTGAAATATGGTAAGTTTGAAAAAACAAATAGTATTATTTACGAGAATGGTGAACCAAGTCATAAGAGTAATGATTTAGTAGTCAAGTTTCTACCACAACATGTTAACTTGAATTTTGTGGATAATAAAGAATTACAATATGGTACAATAGAAAATGCTTTACCTCAAAATGTCAAACAAGCAATAGAAAATGCAGTAGGCACAAATCTAAATGAAATTGTTGTACTAAAACCTTTTTATCGAATGACTTCTAATGAACAGTTTTCTACAAGTCGTTTGGGAGAAACTGTACCTATTCCTGAATTTTGGAGTACGTTTACATTTCATTTTCCTGATAATTTTAATATCAAAGATGTTCAAAATATTTTTAATGATGATTTAAATGAATATGTGGAATATGCTCATTATAACTTTGTAGCACAAGCTCAAACGATTCCTAATGATCCTCTATATAATACAAATCAAGCATCATTACATTCTACAACAGCTTTTCCAAATGCACACATCAATTTAGAACCTGCATGGGACATTGAAACTGGCGAAGATTATATTAAAGTAGGTGTTTATGATTCTCATATATTTTGGGGACATGAAGACTTTGGTGATGGGACTTTTGCTGGGTCTAATATTGTAGGAGGCTGGAACTATTCACCTCCTGGAGGAACTAATATTCAAAGTATTACCAACCCTGATATTTTACATGGAACTCATGTCGCAGGAATTATCGGGGCAAATCGTGATAATGCTACTGGGATAACAGGAATTGCAGGCGGTGGATTTGATGCACAAGGTAATGATAATCCTGGCGTTGAACTATTTTCAATGGCAATTGAATTTTGGAATGATAAAGATAATGATGGTGTAATTGACCCTCCTACAATACAAGATTTACAAGGCGAAAAAGTATTTGTTGATAATGCTACAATAGCAGCAGCTATTGTTGAAGGAGCTGTTTTTACACCTATTTTCGGTTATGGTTTACATATTCAAAATCATAGTTGGGCAAGTTTGGGTTTTAGTACAACTATTAGAAGAGCAGTAAGAACTGCCTATCGAAATCAATGTATTGTTGTTGCAAGTCGGGGTAATAATGCTGGTAATGGACTACAATACCCAGCTTGTTATGATGATAGATTTGTGATGAGTGTAGGAGGTAGTGGTATTGATGGAGAATATTTCAATGGTACTAATGGTGAATTAGATGCTGTGGGTAATCCTAATCCTAATAACAATGGTTTTAGTTTTGGTGGAAATGTTGATTTTATCGCTCCTGGTGTCAGAGAGTTAGTAGCAACTGCAACCGATGCCTCAAACACTTTAGATGCTTCTGATTGGACAGATGCAAATGGTACAGATTTGTGTGGTATTACCGATGCTAACTATACCTGTTTTAATGGAACATCAGCTTCTGCACCTCATGTAGCAGGAGTTGCAGCTCTAATGTGTAGCCGACATCATCCAAATAAAGGTACAGGAGTCAGTAATCCTTTAGCTCCTGAAGATGTAGAACGTATTTTACAAAGTACAGCAACGGATATAGTAAACCCTAATTCAACTCCTGTATATCCGATTGGTTATGATGATAGAAACGGAGCAGGAAGAATAAATGCAGGTGCAGCCTTACAAATGGTTGATAATCCGACTTGGGAAGTTTTTCATTCAGGAAACCCTACTGCAACGCAGCAAAATACAGTAAATAACACGTTTCAGGTTTATTTAGATGGTTCAGTAGCTGGCTTGCCAGCAGGTTGGTATTTTGCTGACCAAAGAGTAGATGTAACACATACTTATCAAAACTTTTTTCCAAATAAGCAAATTGTAACTGGTTGGGGAAGACAAAGTTCTACAGTAGGTTATTCGATGTCAAATATGGTCAATGGAGATATGTTTCAAGGTTTAAATATGGTATTGACTCCAAATATTGCTTCTGTTATTGCAACAACCTCGGCTTGGCATTTGTACCTAACCTACGGAGCACAACAAATTGACGTGTGGATTCCTGACCATCCAAGTAATTTGAAAACCGCTTACTCTCTACATTTATTTGACCAAAATGCAACTTCTACGGAAAATATTGAAGACAATAATTTAATAACTGTTTTTCCAAATCCTGCTGGAGATTATACAAGAATAACGTATGCTTTGCCTAACGTAGAAAAAGCAACCTTACAAGTGTATAACTTAACAGGACAACTAATCACGGAGCAACAATTACAACCGACACAACAAAAAACTATAGAGTTGAATACTTCAAATTGGAGTAGTGGTATTTATTTTATTCAAATACAAACTGAAGAACATAAACTAACGAAAAAATTAGTAAAATATTAATCAAGATTAAAAAGTAAGTAGTCTTTTGGAGATTACTTACTTTTTACTTTTTTAATTTAAAATGAATAATTATGAAACTATTAAAATATCTACCATTACTTTTCATTATTCTTATTAGCTGTAACAAAGATGATGATTTTATAGATAATTGTGAGGAAATAGGCATTCCGTTAGATGCTCCGCCTTGTTCCAATTGTCCTTATTACCGAGTCGAAGGAATGTCATACCGTTTTCCGAACTTTAATCCTAACAATCCAAATGAGTTTATTTATTATTCTGTCAAAGATTCAAGTAGTGGAATTATTAAGCACAACATAGAAACTGGTATAAATGAATTTCTAACCAAAGATTTACGATTTCAAGGTCGCCCCAAATGGAGCAAAAAAGATTGGATAATTTTTCCTTTGAGAGGCGATGGCCCTACCTTCGATATATGGAAAATTAAAAGTAATGGCGACAGCCTAACACAATTGACTTTTACAGGACAATGTCATTATCCTGAATGGAATTTGAATGGTGATAAATTTATATATAAAGTTGGTTACACAAGTCCTACAATATCTATTATTGCTGATGAGTTTGGAAATACTTTGGATACTCTGTTAGGAGGTAGTCAAATATCTTGGACACATGATTCACTTCTTGTTTTTTCTGGACCTGCTGGGGTTGGTTATTTTTCTCTTAATACAAAAAAGCATCATTATATTCAGTTATATCATAATGTAAGTGATTATGTTGGTAATAGTCAAAGTGCAATATGGATAAATGATAAAGAAATGATATGGACTACTAATAAAGGCATTTTTAAAATACATCGTGAAACAGAACAAGCTAATTTAATACGTGAAACGTGTGATAGTCACTATTACATCGAACCAAGTTATTCTCCGATTTCTGATAAATTACTTCTTGTAAAACTAAATCAAAGAATGGAAGGCTACTTCACAATAGTACAAAACTTTGAATTAGTGATAATGAATACAGATGGTAGTGGCGAAGAAGTGATTGAGTTACCACATTAGTTAAAGTATAAAAATTTTGATTATGAAATATACAATACTACTATTTTTAATCTTTATCACTTCGCTAAATCTAAATGCACAACAAAATAAAATCGGTGTTCGATATGGTTTAGGTTGGCATTTTGTTAATGGTAAAACATTCAGTAATACTCCTAATCTTGGTTCAATCATTAGTTTTAATTATGAGTTAGAACGATCCAATAAAACCTATTTTCAATTTGAAATTTCTTATGAAGAACGAGGGTTTCAAACTGAAAAAATGATATTTGAAAATCAGGAAGCCTATTTGAAATTCAATTATAATTATTTAGCTTTTCCTGTAAAATGGGGTTTCAAAAGTCGTAGTGAAGGTAGAAGTTATATGTCAGGACGGTTTGGGTTAGTGCCTTCGGTTTTACTATCTGCAAAAACAAAAGAAATACTTTTTGGAGAAGTAAATACGATGAATGTAACCGATAGAGTTAGTTAGTAGGCTTGAACTTGGTATTTCTATTGATATGGAATTTTATCATGCTTTATCAGATAAAATGGGATTAACTTATGGACTTTTATTCTACCAAAGCTTAACTACATTTACGAATAAAAATTACTTTGGTACAAATAATTCAATGCGACATTTTGGACTAATTCCCATGATAGGTTGCAAATATGAAATTTAAAACCACAAAAGCCACTCAAAACATAAGTTTCGAGCGGCTTTCTATATTTTCACTAAGTTCAACTTAGTGCTACTTTTTTCCATGACATTGCTTATACTTTTTGCCACTTCCACACGGACAAGGTGCATTACGACCGACTTTCGGTTGCGTTCTGCGTACTGTTTGTGGCTTACTTGCTCTTGCTTTATTTCCGGCTGCTTGTGGCTCTCCGCCTTCTTGACGATTCGTTTGTGTTCTATCACGAGAAGGACGACGAGGTGCACGAGCTTCTTTTACATCTTCAGGATTTTCTAATTTAATTTTTCCTTTTAATAAGAAATTCGTCACTTCACGATTTACCCCACTGATGAACTCTTTAAACAAGTCGTAGGCTTCTTTTTTATAAATTACCAACGGATCTTTTTGTTCAAATTGTGCTGCAAATGACGCATCTTTCAATTCGTCCATCGAGCGTAAATGCTCTTTCCAACTATTATCAATTAATGCTAAAGTAATTCCTTTTTCTAACTCTGTAATAATTGATTGACCATCTGTATTAACAGCTTCTTCTAAGTTGGCAACTAAATTTAATCCTTTTTTGCCATCCGTAAATGGAATTGCAATATTTTTATATTGATGACCTTCGTTTTCGTAAACGTTTTGGATAGTTGGTAAAACCGTTTTACGAATCGTGTCCATTTTCTTAGCGTAATATTCGGTCACTTCCTCCTCAAATACGAATGCCATTTCTTCTTCATTCGAATTGTTGAATTGTTCTTCCGTAATTTTTGGTTCAATACCTAAAAATAACAAACAATTTTGTTGGAAGTGTTCATAATCGCTATTGTACTTATGTGTCAAATACAACTCTTGAGCAAACTCTGTCAACATATTATAAATATCCACAGACAAACGTTCGCCCGAAAGGGCATTATTACGACGTGCATAAATCGCTTCACGCTGAATATTCATCACATCATCATAATCTAATAATCGTTTACGAGTACCAAAACTATTTTCTTCCAAACGTTGCTGAGCTCGTTCGATAGATTTTGTCACCATAGAATGCTGAATCACTTCGCCTTCTTGATGTCCCATTCTATCCATCATTTTTGTGATACGTTCAGAGTGAAACAAACGCATCAATTTATCTTCTAACGATACATAGAATTGTGAAGAACCAGGATCACCTTGACGACCTGCACGACCTCTCAACTGTCTATCAACACGACGAGAATCATGTCGTTCTGTACCGATAATCGCCAAACCACCTGCATCTTTTACCGCTTGTGAAATCTTAATATCCGTACCACGACCAGCCATATTTGTTGCAATCGTTACTTGACCAGGTTTACCAGCCTGAGCCACAACTTCTGCCTCTTGCTGATGACGCTTGGCATTCAATACATTGTGTTCGATTCCACGTAAACGCAACATACGACTTAATCGTTCTGACACTTCAACCGTAGTTGTACCAACCAACACAGGACGACCAGCTTCTACTAATCGTTGTACTTCGTCAATAATCGCATTGAACTTTTCACGTTCTGTTTTATATACCAAATCCTCACGGTCATCACGACCAATCGGTTTATTTGTAGGAACAACAACAACATCTAATTTATAAATATCCCAAAACTCTTTCGCTTCTGTTTCGGCTGTACCAGTCATTCCTGCTAACTTATGATACATTCGGAAGAAGTTCTGTAAGGTAACCGTTGCATAAGTTTGTGTTGCCGCTTCGATTTTTACACTTTCTTTCGCTTCCAAGGCTTGATGCAAACCATCAGAATAACGACGACCTTCCATCGTACGACCAGTTTGCTCATCAATAATTTTTACCTTGCCATCTGCCACCAAATAATCATCATTTTTTGTAAAAAGCGTATAAGCTTTTAATAATTGATTCGTAGCGTGTAAGCGTTGAGATTTGTTAGAAAAGTCTTCGATGAGTTGCTCTTTCATTTTGACTTTCTCTTCTGCATCAATACCTTCTGCCTCTTCAATCTCTTGCATTTCAGCCGTAATATCAGGCATCACAAAGAAGTTCACATCATCTTGTCCTTTTGCCAAAAACTCTGCTCCTTTCTCTGTTAAATCAATACTTCTATTTTTCTCAACAATAGAGAAATATAAAGGAGCATCTGCCAACGGCATATTTTTTCCTTGCTCTTGTAAGTAGTAATTTTCTGTTTTTTCTAAGGTTGCTTTGACACCTTGCTCACCCATAAATTTAATCAATGGACGATATTTTGGCATTGCACGAAATGCACGGAATAAATCCAATCCACCTTGACCTTCTTCCGGGCCATTGTCTCCAGCACGAATTTTCTTCTTCGCACTATTTAAATATTCTTGTGCTAATTTCTTTTGTGCTGCCACCAATGCTTCAACACGAGGTTTTAATCCATCGTATTCTTGCTTACCTGAACCTTGTGGAATCGGTCCGGAGATAATTAAAGGTGTACGAGCATCATCAATCAAAACCGAATCAATCTCATCGACCATTGCGTAGTGATGTTTGCCCTGAACCTTATCTTCGCCCGAACGCACCATATTATCACGCAAATAATCGAAACCAAATTCGTTATTTGTACCATAAGTAATATCACACTTGTAAGCATTCTTACGACCTTCAGAGTGTGATTTATATTTATCAATACAATCAATTGTCAATAATAAAAACTCCATTACTGGGCCAATCCATTCAGCATCACGTCGAGCCAAGTAATCATTCACGGTAACAACATGAACACCATATCCTGCTAATCCATTAACGTAAGCTGGAAGCGTTGCCACCAAAGTTTTACCTTCACCAGTTTGCATCTCCGAAATCTTACCTTTGTGCAAAGAGTATCCACCCATCAACTGCACATCGTAATGAATCATTGCCCATTCGATTTTTCCACCTGCTGCTGTCCAATGATTTTTCCAATACGCTTTATCACCATCAATACGAACATAAGCTTTACCTTGTGCCGCTAATTCTCTATCGTGTTGTGTTGCTGTCGTAATCAGTTCTTCACCATTCAAAGTATAGTTAGATTCCATCATTGTGAAACGTCTTGCTGTTTCCTTTACCACAGCAAAAGCTTCTGGCAATATTTCCTCTAAAATATCTTCTAAATGCTTATCACGTTCTTTGATTAATTCATCAATTTCACCAAAGATGCGTTCTTTATCTTCGAAGTCAGTTGTCTCCGCAGCATTTGCTTTTAAGCCTTCAATATCTTCATTGATACCTGCTAAATGTTCTTGAATAGCTTCACGAAACTCAATTGTTTT
Source organism: Saprospiraceae bacterium (assembly GCA_045106825.1). Classification (GTDB taxonomy): domain Bacteria; phylum Bacteroidota; class Bacteroidia; order Chitinophagales; family Saprospiraceae; genus CAWVWD01. The sequence continues at coordinate 13,463 of JBGCFH010000192.1, forward strand.
GTTTCGTAATTCGTCATTTGTTAGGTCGTGTAACTTCGCATACTCTTCATTCACTTGCTCAACAATTGGCGCCATTGATTTGACGTCTTTATCTTGCTTGTTACCACCAAATAATTTTGATAAAAATTTTAACATGATTGTTATTGAAATGATTGTTAGACTGTTAAATTGTTGAATTGTTATATATTAACAATTTAACAATCAAGCAATCTTAACAATCATCATTTTATATTTTTAATAATGATTTGTCATTTTTTTCAAAAGCATCGCAAATATAACGATTTCAAATTGTATTCATTATGAATTACTTATTAATCAATTCATAAGATAACGTAGAAATGATGGTTTGAAATCGAACACAAAGGTAGGCTTCGATAAAAAGGGAATCGTCATAATTTGTACCAAACGATTTTTAAGGCAATTTGGCAGTTTCTGAATGTCGATTTGACAGAAAATATTTTTTAATCCGTCAAAATGAATCACGATATAATCAATTCATCATTCACCTTAGATTTATCCTTATTTACCCATTCTACAAAGTTTGACCAATAACGATTGCGTAAATAGACAAACACATCAATCAGTGTTTTCAAAATAATTAAAATAATAATCATCACTTTTGAAAAATCAAATAAAAAAATCAACGCAACACCACCAACCATAATTATTGCTTGAATTAAAATACGAAACTCAAAAGCAATTGCTTCATTCAATAAACCGGATGATTCGTATTCATTTCCTTTAACGAATTTTTTATAATACGTGTAAAAATGTTCTATTAGTAATAATCCTCCAATGATATAAAATGTATTCACATCCATTACAAATAAATCGGTGTGTCCGCCATCGTAACCAAATATTGCGGAAAGCGAAAAACCTTTGCCTTCGATAGACAACATTATCATCATTAATAAAAATCCTAATGGAATATTGATAAGTAAAAAGATAAACGAAATAATTGTTCGTATAAACCGATAACTCGTTTTAGTTGTATTTGAAGCGAATTGCATAAACTTTCCTCGTCTATCGTCTGTATTTTGTTCTCGCTTTTTTGGTCGGTAAAGGATAAACAAATTCGCCGAACGTCGCATTTTTAAATACGTGATAAAACACAAAATCAAGGTTTCAAAAAAGTATAAATAGACTGCGTCCATTGTTCCCCAACCCCAATATAAAATACCAAAAAGTGGAATTAAATCTATCAAAATAATGATGGACAACATTCCAAATGATTGCTTAACATAAGCAAATAAATGTCGCTGAATATAACCTTGAATGTGCATTTGTTTTAGGTATAAAGTATAAGGTATAAGGTATAATGTAAAATTACTTTATACCTTATACTTCATACCTACTACTTTACTAAAGCCATAAGTTTGTTAATATCTTCCCAAAGGAATCTATCTTCTTCAATTGTCGTTACGCCTAAGGCTTCGACTTTATCGTATAATTGTTTCGTTGCAGTTGCCATTTGAGTTGGAACAATCGTGTCAAATTGTTGCAAACGCATAGCTACAGCTTGTTTTGCTGTTAAAATATGAATCGCTAAAACACGTTGAACATTCGTAATAATTTGCAACAATTGGCGACCAGCAATTGGTCCCATACTGACATGATCTTCTTGATTCGCACTGGTCGGAATCGAATCAGCCGAAGCTGGATGAACCAAAACCTTGTTTTCAGAAACAATCGAAGCTGCTGTATATTGTGGAATCATCAGACCAGAATGCAATCCTGCGGCTTGAATCAAAAACGGTGGCAAACCATCATTCGTTGCTGCATCAACCATTTTATTGATTTGGCGTTCCATGATATTTCCCATTTCGGCGACCGCCAATTTCATATAATCTAAGACTAAAGCAATCGGTTGTCCGTGGAAATTCCCACCTGAAATCACATCATTGTATTCGACCTTCGTTCCGTCAGGTAAAATCTGATTTTCCATAAAAATAATTGGATTATCCACAACTGCATTGAGTTCTTCTGTAATCACCGATTCAGCGTGTTCAATCGCTTTCAGACTTGCACCAAAAACCTGTGGAAAACAACGAATCGAATACGCATCTTGTGGCGTGATTTTCTTCTTTGCTATTTTAACCAAATCTTGCCAAAATTCCCGATTTTTTAATTCTATCGGCATATATTTCAATAGAAAGTCACAGAATAATTTTGGAATAAAATCAACAACACATTGTAAATTTTCCAAATCCAAAAAGTCTTGTGCGACCTCAACCGCTAACAAACTTTCAACTCGTGTCAAGCGTTCTTTTGCCTTGATTTGAACTTCTAAATTATTCGTTATTTCAATTTGCTTTCGCAAATGATTTTGTAATTGCGTCAAACGATTCGTTAAAACAGAAAAATCTGCATTTTCGATGATAATTGTTTTTGGAAAATATTTTAATATTTTAAATGGAGAAATTCCAATCATCGTCGAACCTTCGGTCAATTCTCGAACTCGTTTTGCGATTTCGATTTGTCCGCTATGTTTACGAACTGCGTGAATTTTATGGTCAAAAGCTTTCGGTCGAGAACAATGTCCTTCCATCAATAACGCTGTACTTAGTATCGCTTTATCCATCAAGTTTTTCGCACGGCTTACGCCAAAAACGCCCAAACTCACCATCAAAGTCGTTCCATTACTCAATCCGATGCCTTCTTTGTAAGACAATTCAATCGGAGCAATCAACGGCATTTTATTCGATACTTCGTCAATATTTTGATTTTCCAATTCGATTTGGCGATTGATTAATTTAATATCTTCGAGTTTATACAATTCCGATGTTTTCATCGTTTTTCCATTAAATTGTACCAAACCTTCGCCCATTAACGGAATCGCCATATGCGACAACGGACACAAATCGCCACTTGCACCGACCGAACCTTGTTCTGGAATCATCGGATGAATCCGATAATTCAAAAATTGCTGCAACAAGCGAATCGTTTCTAAACGAACGCCAGAATGTCCAGCCAAAAGTGTATTCAAACGAATAGTCATAATCGCTCGGACAATACTTTCGTCAAATGGTTTTCCAACGCCACAAGCATGTGATAATAATAAGTTTCGCTGTAATGCAGATGCATCTTTTTGTTCAATGACTTTATCGGCATTGATACCAAAACCAGTCGTTACACCGTAAACAATCTTTCCTAATTCAACTTGATTGGTAATAAAAACTTGACTCTCGATAACATTTTCAATCGCTTCGGTAGCGATTTCAACCTTTGCATAATCTTCCGCTACTCGTAAAACTTGATTAATAGACAAACTTTGCCCATTCAAAATAATATTGGTGGTAGGTTGCATAGTTTAGTTTCAAAATATTAGTAAATATGGTCAAGCAAAGGTCTGAATTTTTTTTGAAATGATTGTGTGATTGTACAATTGTGTGATTGTTTTCTACTAATTAACAATCAGCGAAGCGACACAATCACACAATCAGCCGAAGGCGACACAATCATATTTTATCGTCCATAAGCATCATAATACGCTTCCGAATGCTTTTCATAGCGTTTTAATAAATCAATATTTTTCTTTTCCAAATCCGTCAACATATCTTTTACTTCCGTATGTACAGGAATATACCAACTGATTTTATCAAAAATATAACGCATTCGACGATATTTGAAGGTGTAACCATGACGTGCATAAATCGCATTACGAATGATTTCCAAATCACCTTTAAATAAATTTTCAACATCTTCGGGTTTTAATTCGGTATTCGAAGCATTTATAAGAATCGATTGTTCCGTTGGGATTTCAAATGTTCCTTGTTCATCATCGTAAGTATCATAAAAGGCTTCCAACAATACACTTTCCTCTAATTCTAAGTCTTTTTGGTAAGTAAATACCTTTTTATTCAAATCATATTTGCGTTTTGTTACCGCTAATTTTTTATCATTCGCCATCCAAAAGCCTTGAATATCCTCTTTTTCTGCATCAATTGTAAATGAAAAAGTACCATCGTATCTATCATCACCAGGTTCTTTTGCTTCCACTTCATAAATATTATTTCCTTTGTCTGTAATCGTTCCCGAAAATGGTCGGCTATTTCCAGCGATAACGCTATGACCTTCGATTTTTCCATCCTCAATCTTATCAATAGCAATGTTGATTTTGTTAGAATATGAAGGTTTTTTATCTCGTTTAAACTCTTCTGCTTCAAACATTCCTACATAATAACCATACATTCCTTGTTGATTTTTAGGAATTTCTACGACTTGTTCTTCTGTTTGCTGCTCCGTTTGTTGTTCCGTTTGAGTTTGTTCTGTTGCTGTTTCTCCACTTCCACAGGCTGCTAAAATTCCTAAAAGGAAGGTGTAAATAAATAGTTTTTTCATGGTTTTATTAATTTTAAGTTGTTAAATAATAGACTTTATTCTAAATAATTTCGTATGAAGCTAAATTATCTTTTATCGCTACTCTTCGTTAACAAAATACTCATGTAGCTAAGGCTACACTCCGTTTTTGTCGCCTCGATTAGCAATAAAATCTTAATTTCCATTC
>JBGCFH010000193.1:0-4490 GCA_045106825.1 Saprospiraceae bacterium
CTTGTTGATATAATGCTTCAAAAACTGTAAATAACGTTTCAAAATCTTCTTTACTTAGACCAAAAACACTTTTATATTGGTACTTTCCTTTTGTTTCGGTAAAGGCTGTTAATTTATCCATAATTCATTACTTTTAATTCATTACTTTTAATTCAATGGATAAAGTCTTTATTTTTTACTAATTTTTCAAATTTATTTTTTTACATATTAATAATTATAATTTGACAACTCTATTATTGAATTTATTGCAAATGAAACGATTTTAAAATGGTGTTACCTAAAATATTTAACATTTAGTTCTCTGAAAAATAACACTTTATATGAACTGTATTTCGTTGATTTTACGTACTGCGAAGCTCCAGATTTACAGTTAATGATTAATTTTCCTTTGGAACTTCGGATTACATTTTTTTCGAAAATTACAAATCTATTGCTGAATAAATACAGCTACAAAAAAATAAACCGAGAACTACTTTCTTTTTTTTACAAAAAAAAATCCCGAATTTTCAAACTGAAAACTCGGGATGACTTCTGTTTATAAATCATTACCAGACATTATTAAAGATAAGAAGAAAATTTTTATTGTGTTTGTTTTGTTAGTGTTCAAATACTTGAACAATACTCGAATACTAAAACCTAAAAACCATAAAATCTAAAAGAAGATTTCGATAGCTTCCATAAACTCTTTTTTCCTACCAGCAGATACGTTGACATGTGAACCGTCATCTAAAACAACGTAGCCACCTTTTCCTTTTACATACTTTGTGAGTTTATTCAAATTAATAGTATAAGACCGATGAACTCGTACAAATGCTTCTGAACGAATCAGTTCTTCCATTTCTCGTAAAGTTTTGCAAACCAATATTTTACGATTGTTCACTAATCTCAATGACGTGTAATTGCCTTGTGCTTCAAGCGAAATAACGTTTTTGATTTCTTCAAAATGAATACCTTCCATTGTTGGTAAAGCGATTTTTTCAGAAATTGGACGACGCATCGCTTTACGTTTCACGGTTGTCGTTGAACGCTGACGAGTATAAGACAGTGATAAAGGAATGTATTTTCCTGAGTTTGAACGTGCAGTTGACATAGCGAACAAGTTTTTGAGTATTTTTAACTTTTCTAATTATCCTTAATAAAATTCAAATAAGAATTTAAAATACATTGTGTTAAATAATGCCTTATTAATGATTGTCAACTTTCTATTATTTGTAAGTGAGATAACAATCAATCAATTTGGAGTAATTCGTGTTTTGTTACTTCAAAAGTAGAGAGAAATGATGGTGTAAAAAATCCGTATTTAAAAGATATGTCAGTTTTCTGATAGTTTTTAAATTGCATTATTTTTTTTATTTTGTGGTATGCCTAAGACACCTTCTATAAAACTATTTGATTTAATTCAATCGCTTTCGGGTTCAGAAAAGCGATATTTTAAAGTTTTTGCGACTAAAAATCAAGCTGCAAATGTAAAATATTTGCAGTTGTTTGAGATAATTGATAAACAAACTACTTATGATGAAACGGCTATAAAATCAGCGATTTATGCAACGACAACGTTTGAAACTCGAAAGTTTTCTGAATTAAAAAATTATTTGTACAAGTTAATTTTGAAGAGTTTACAGACTTATGATGAGAAAACTTCTGTTGATTTTAAACTCAAAAATATGTTGGCAAATGTTCGAGTTTTGGCAAAACGGTCGTTTTATGAAGATGCGAAATTTATTTTGGCGAAAGCCAGAAAAATAGCGAAACAGTACGAAATGTTCTTAGTAATCTTGGAAATTATCGCTTGGGAAAAACGCATCGCTTATGCTGAATCTAATATTTCATTTTTAGATGAAAATCTGGAAGAACTCAATAATAGCGAACAAGAGTCTATTCAAAAATTACAAAAAGAATTAGAATATTGGAATATCTATTTTAGTTTGTTAATGAACTCTAAGAAAGAGGCAACACTGCGAAGTGAAGAAAAAAAGCAATGGTTAAATCATTTCTTTGATAATGAATTGTTGATTCAAAACTTAGTATTACCAACATTTCAATCCAATATTTTATATCATCGAAGTTATGGTTACTATTATTTTTCGATTGGTGATTATCAGCGATTTTATAATCAGAATAATATTTTGATTCGCTTGATGGAATCACATAAGAGGCGATTGAGAGAAGATCCATCACATTATATTTCGGTGATTAATAATCAGATTTTTGCCTGTGGAATGCTGCGAAAATACGATGAAGTTGATTACAACTTAGAAAAACTAAAAGCGGTAAAAGCTCAAACTGTTGATGATGATTTTAAGATATTTACACAGTATTATTTGAATAAGTTAGTATTGTGTGTTGAGAGTGGAAATTTTGAACAAGGCAAAACGATTATTAAGGCAAGAGAAAAAGAAATTGTACAATACAAGAAATTGATTTTTAAAGAGAATTTTTACCTGTTATACGCTTATGTTTACTTTGGTTTAAGAGATTTTAACCAATCTTTGGTTTGGATAAATGAGCTATTGAATATGCCTAAAACCATTGTCAGAAAAGACTTACAGAGTGTTGCAAGGATTATTTATTTGATTGTTCATTATGAAATAGGTAATTCTATTTTGTTAGAATCGTTGTTACGTTCGACTTATCGTTATTTGCGAAAGCAAGATAGATTTTATGGTTTTGAATCTGTCATATTGAAATTTATTCGTAAGTCAAAAGACTTAATTACCCGAAAACAATTGAACGAAGCTTATGTAGATTTGAAGGCATCATTTATAACACTTTCGGAAGAACCTTCAGAAAAAGCAATCTTTAGATATTTCAATTTTATGGCATGGATAGATAGTAAAATTAATGGAAGTGAGTTTTCAAAAGAGGTCAGAACACAATTTAGAGAAGGAAACGATTAATAATTGATAGTAAATAGTGATGTTTTTTGCTCAAAAAAAAATATTTATTTCCTCTTCCCTTATATTGTTTGATTGTTGAGCTAATTACAAAAAAACTATAAGATTTTTAATCTTATAGTTTTTTTGTAAAAGTCTGTTATTTAACTGATTCCGGTCCTTCTGTATAAGGTCTACTATCATTACGAATTTCAGAGATTGTCCAAGCATTAATACGAGTATTCCATGGTAAACGAATGTTTGTTTTACGAGTTGCACGATCTGAAGTAATAATAGGTGCTTTCCCGCCTTTACTATCATTCATTTCTGAACCTTCAAGATTTGTTACAAAACTTTTTACCTTTAAATCTTTTAGTTGTAATTTTTTCTTTTTCATAATTGTAAGTTTAGTCCGCAGAATAATTGATATTCTAAAAATACGACAAAATTCATTTTTTTTATAACCTTAAAACATAAAAAAGTCAGTTTTCTGATTGTCGATTGATTGGTTGAATTTATCTAAAAAAAACATTTTTTCATTAAAAAAAATATTATGAATTTATTTAAAGTTGTTTAATTAAACCTTCAAGCGTTCCTGTTTGTAGATTTTCAAAGACTTTTGATAATTGATTATATGTATCTGAGTTGTAGGTTGCTTGTATATTACCATCGTTTAAGTAGTGAATTTCGCTGCAAATCGTAGTTAAAGTTTCCAAAATATGCGAGGTAACAATGATTGTTTTCCCTGTTTGTTGAAGTCGTCGAATGATTTGTTTTATGACTTCATTTGTTTCCAAATCTAAACCATTAAAAGGTTCATCCAAAATCAATATTGGTCGATTCAAACTTAATATACCTAAAAACGCTAACTTCTTTTTCATTCCAGTTGAATAACTTGTCACATAATTATTTAACGGTAAATCAAAAATAGTATTCCATTCCGAAAGGTTAAAGTCAGTGTTATTTTGCAAGAAAAAATGTAAATATTCGCTACCAGTCATTCGATTATAGAAAAAGTTATTAGTTTCTAAGTAAGCGATTTGCTGAATGTTTACAGGTTTATTTTCCCAAAGAATTTCACCTTGTTGTTGTTTTAAATGTTGACAAACAGTATTTAACAAAGTTGTTTTACCTGAACCATTTAACCCAACTATTCCATTGATAACTCCTTTTTGAATCGTCAAATTTAAGTTTTTTAAAACCTGATTATCTTTGAATGAAAGACTTAAATTGTTGATTGTTAACATTTTTTTGGTATTGATGAAATATAATGAAGTGTGAAGATTTACTTTGTATTGATGGTTCTCGTTTATTCGTTATACAATTGATACTACTGTATAAAGGGCTTTCTCATAGAAATAATTTGAACCACAAAAGGGATAATAGGCACAAAAGGTATTCACAAAAGAATTAATAAATATAACTTTTGTGAATATCTTTTGTGCCTATTGATTCTTTTGTAAAAAAAAAAATATAAATTTCATACATTAAAAGTTTTTATGAGAAAGCCCTTTTACTGTATATTTCTACTTCAAGATAAAGACCTGACAGGTCTGATTATCAGTGTTTTATAGAATAATTTTAATTTTTAACTTAACTTTTAAATAATGACAATTG
>JBGCFH010000194.1:0-6846 GCA_045106825.1 Saprospiraceae bacterium
CGTATTATAGCGAAATAATTTTTTTGTTCTACGATTTTAAAAAATGTGAATATAGCCGAGTTACATGAATATTTTTTAATGAAGTAGAACGGAAAAAGTACGAGTTAGAATACGTGATTACTTTTGGTAATGTACTTAAAACACCGTTTATTGAACAATCTCCTAAAAATAAGAAAAGCTGTCCTTTTGAGACAGCTTTCTTGTTTTGTGTATAATATAGTGATGCTTACTTTGCTCTGTTTTCTGTGGTTATTTCTTGAACTGATGCAGTAGAAGTTGATTCTACTTTTCCTTTTATAGTTACTTTTGATGTCGCTACATTTTTCAAATTCAGTTTAGATTCATCAATAACTTTTTCATAACTAATATCTTCATCTTCATAATCAAACGTATATTTTTTGATAGTTACGTGCATTTCCTTATTTATTTTACCAACAATTAATTCATCATAAGAACGATGTGCAAAAGTTGTTTCATTTATAATATCTCCTGATGCATCATATGTTACCATCAAATACGCAGGATAATCACGATAAGGTGCATGTGAAGAATAAATCACAGTTGCAGCATCATTTGAACTTGCCAATACAGCTTCATACAAATAGATATTTGGTCCCATTCTACTAAATCTTGCACCTAAGCCTGGCACAAATGTTTTGAATTCACTATCAATTCTACGATTATTATTATACAAGGTACTTCGACCTTTTCTATCTGTCATATAATCTTGAAAATCTGCTTGATTAATATCGTATGGCAAATCAACATTATCAAAATTATTGATAAATTCCTTAAATTTTTTCTTCTTCATTACTTCCGTCATTTCGACTTCAGCACTTGAGTTCATTGCATTTTTGACTGGAGCGAATACAGCAAGGAAGGTAATTAAACTGCCTAAAGCGACCATCGGAACTAAACTTAATGTTTTCATTTTTTTGAGTGTTTATGATTTGAAAATAATAGATTTCGATTTGGAAAATATTCCTAAATCATTATAATTCAGTTTATTAACGCAATTTGAGGGAAAATGGTACATTTTACTTTCGTAAAATATCGTGTGTGAGTAATTGCTACAAAGTAGCAGATGCTTAATTTTTATTTTTTGGTGTATGAGATTAGTAAGAAATTGTTTGGTTCTTTGATTTTTTGTGGAAACATTCAAAATTCAAAATAATAAAAACTTTTCGACAATGGTATTTGGTATCAGGTATTTGTATTCATCAATATCTTTTTGGTTGTTTGACAATTTTTTTTGACCAATTTCTCAACCTAATTTGTCGCCTTCTTTCATTCTTAAATTATCAATTATCTTATCGTTGAGTTGCACCAAATGATTGGTACAACTCAATAACAAAACTATTCTTCTTTTTCAAACTCTTCAATCATTAATTGAATCACTGAAACATCAGCTAACTCTGGAAACAATTCAAACATAGATTGATGCATTTTATAATCTTCGACTAATGCAAAGGCTAACATTTCTAATGCGGATTTATGTTTTCCGCTTAGGTATAAACAAGCTACTTTACAGTAAAGTATTTCGTTGGCATCTGTATTTTCTTGAGCGATTTCAATCGCTTCGTAAGCTTCTTCATAAGCTGCCACATCAATCAAAAAACTGATGTAACCCACCCAAATATTCTTATCATGAGCGGACAAACTTATCGCATGACGAAAGACCGTATCTGCATTATCAATCTCATCTAATTGATAAAATGTTTCAGCAATTGCTGCATAATAATTAGGATTATATTCATCTAATTTTATAGCTTTTCGATAAGCACCGACAGCATTTCCCCAGCGTTCTTCTTTTGCATAACATTCGCCTAAGCGAAAATACGCTTCGGGATTATTCGGTTCATGTTTGGCTGCTTTAAGATAATAATCTCTTGCATCATAAAACTGTTCTAAGGCTTCATAACACAATCCAATTTGCAAATATAAAAATGCACTTTTACCAACATTTTCGATAGCTTTCCGATAAATATTAATCGCTTGATGATAGTTTTTCAAAATCATCAATGCTTCCGCACAATCACGATAAGCTGGTTCAAAATCTTCCTTAATTGTAAAGGCAAAATCATAGGCTTCAATCGCTTTTTGGTATTGCTGTTTACAAAAATAAGCATGACCTAAATTAAACCAAGATTGATAAGAATATGCATCTTTATCTAACAACTTATTGTGCAACTTAATGCTTTCATCATATTTTTCAGATAATTCGACCGTTAACCACATTCTGTTTAAAGCTTCTTGTCCTTCTGAATTTAATAATATGGCATCTTTTAGCACTTCAAACATTTCTTCAAAGTTACCTTCGTCTTCATAAATGTTTGCACGTTGCAACAAAATATCGTAATAATCCAAATCATTAGCGTAAGCCAACGATTTATCTAATTCGATTTGAGCGTCTTGATATTTTCGTTGATGTGTTAAGATTTCTGCTTTTAAAAAATATTGCTCAATTTCACCAGCATCAACCAAAGCTGTTTTCTCTAATGTATCTAAAGCATCTTCTATTCTATCATTTTCAAAAAGAAAATTAGCTTGTCGAATTAATAATTGTGCAGAAGTCGGATGTTGTGATAAAGCAACTTCTAATATTACTTCAATCATCTCATCCTGACTTTTTTTATCATAATAATCTAACAACCTGATAAATGAACTGACCTCAAAAAATCCTACGGATTCATTTTGCCACATTTCTTCAAATTGTTGTACCAACAACTGAATATGTTGTTCATTATCGTAGTCATAGTATTGAAACATAGACTTGTTTTATATGTCAAAAATTAAATACTTAAATTACTCAATCCATTGTAAGTATTTATTCAATTAATCGTTAATGTTCAAAAATAATTCCGTAAAGGTCTTTATTTTTGAACGTATAAACTACTTCAAGGTAATCTTTTATCTACTGAAAAGGTTATTTTTTTAGGATATAACTTTTACATATTCTATTAAATATCGAATTAAGTAGACTTACAAGTATTTAGAATACAACAACCATTTAAATATTTTTCACTTTTAACTTTTTCACAACAATTACTTTTAATGAAATAACTCACTTTGACTTCAATACCTTGCAAGTCGAAGTTACCTGTAATAAATCTATCAGTTAATTTAATAAAAATCACATTTTTTATACACAAATTTTGGTATATTACTGTTAGATATTAATCTAATACTTAGATTAAGAAAAACGAAGTATTCGATTATTTCGTTCTAATAATACTTCTTTCTATTTTAATAAATATTTATAATATGAAATTTAAATTTTTACTATTCGTGAGCTGCTTACTCACGATTCAGAGCAACGCTCAAACACTTCATAATTTGCCAATAGATTTGACAGAAAATGGGCAAAAATTAACTTTAGGAGATTTTGGAGGTTTAAATAATCCACAGTTTTCGGAAGCAGATTTAAACAATGACGGTATCAATGATTTAGTTGTTTTTGATAAAACAGATAATCATTTTTTTACTTTTATAAATGGCGGAACAGCAAATACGGTTGATTATACTTATGCACCAGAATATATAGAAAATTTTCCAGCCGTCAATCGTTGGGCATTATTACGAGATTATAATTGTGATGGAATCATGGATTTATTCGCTCGACCAACGGATCCAATTGATGGTATTCGAGTCTGGCGAGGAAGCTATACGAACAACAACGAATTAACATTCACACAAGTCGGTCTCAATCCTGCACCGCCATATCAGAATATATTAACGGATGTATTATTTTACTACATTTCATCAGGTTTTCCTGCGGTCGTAAATGTTATTAATACAGATATTCCTGCGATTGATGATATTGATAATGATGGAGATTTAGATGTATTAGCTTTTCGTCAAACAGGTGGCTACATGATTCATTACGAAAATATGTCTGTCGAAATGGGTTATGGTTGCGATAGTTTGATTTTTGAATTACGTACAGATTGTTGGGGAAGGTTTTTAGAATCTGCTACCACAAATAATGTATTATTAAGTCCAAGTGTGGATTCTTGTTTTGGAACTATTTATTATGTTGGTGGAAAATTAAGCGATTTGGGTGATACCGTTAAAAATATTAATAACGGAGGAGTGAGACATGCTGGTTCTACGACTTTATCACTTGATTTGGATAATGATGGTGATAAAGAAGTATTAATAGGAGATGTTTCTTTTTCAAATATGGTAATGCTAACGAATAAAGGTAATGAAGATACTGCTTGGGCAGCTATAAAAGATACGCTATTTCCTCATTATGATTTGCCGATTCAGATGAATATTTTTCCTGCTGCTTTTTATTTGGATGTAAATAATGATAACAAAAAAGATTTGTTAATTGCTCCAAACGAAGAAAATAATTCGGAAGATATATTCTGTGCTCAATTGTATGAAAATACGGCAAATAATCAATCTCCTTCTTTCACATATACACAAAATGATTTTATAGTCGGAAATATGGTTGATGTCGGTCGAGGTACTGCACCTGCATATTTTGACTACAATAATGATAGTTTAATGGATGTCGTCATCGGAAGCTTCGGACAATTTGATACCAATAATGGTGTTTCAAATGGTCGCTTATATTTATATGAAAATATCGGAACAGCAACCGAACCCGAGTTTTCATTAGTTGATGACGATTATCTTGGCGTTGCCGCATTTGATGTAAAAGGGGTGATTCCGACTTTTGGCGATATTGATGGTGATATGGATGAGGATTTGATTATTGGTTTATTCGATGGTACATTGTATTTTTTTGAAAATACAGCAGGTCAAGGTAATGTTCCGGCTTTCGCCAATGTTGTCCCAAATTATCAAAATATTGACATCGGAACAAACGCCGCTCCACAGTTAGTTGACTTGAATCGTGATGGCTTAATGGATATGGTAATCGGTGAATATTCTGGTGCAGTAACTTATCATGAAAACTCTGGAAGTATTGGTAATCCTATATTTAGCGTAGTGACAATGCCTTTTCCCAATAATTCTTTAGGTGCAATTGATGTTCGTCCGATTGGTCGTTCAAGAGGTTTTTCGACACCACATTTCTATGATAATAATGGCGATTATGAATTATATGTTGGCTCTGAATTTGGAGCAATTTTTCATTATGACAGTATTGACAATAATCTTAATGGAATGTTTAATCTTGTTTCTGATGAGTTTTCGGGATTAAGAGATGGTTATAATATTAAGTTAGCGATTGATGATATTAATGCAGATGGATTTCCTGATTTTGTAATCGGTAATGAACGAGGAGGAATTCGTTTTTATTCTTTGGATACAAATACTGTTTTTACAAACCAAATCGTACAACCAGAAACGTTAGCAATTTCATTGTTTCCGAATCCGACAAGAGATTTTATTACATTAAGTTTTGAAGAAGTGATTTATGGCAAAGTTGATATTCAAATCATAAATTCTATCGGGCAAATTATTCAAACTCAAACCTTGAATAATGTAAATCAACAAGAACGAATTGATTTAAATAATTTGCCAAAAGGCATGTATTTCTGTCAAGTTCAATCCGAAAAAGGAAATTGGGTTCAGTCGTTTTTGGTACAATAAAAATTCATTAAAAATGTCATAACTTATTGATTATCAGACCTGACAGGTTTTTAAAACCTGTCAGGTCTTTCCTGATTAATTAATAAACTTACTTAATTCTCAATCAATCTAAACCCAAAATCAAATCTACTCGATACGAGTTTGGTTGTGCTTCGATTTTTAATTTATACTGTTCTGGATAAAGTAATTTCAAACGTCGTTTGACATTCACTAGACCGATTCCACCGCTTTTTTTTCCTGTATGTCGAACAGGAATTTCGGGTTTACTATTTTCAATAAATAAATGTACTCGTTTGTCCTCAATATCTAATTTAATATGTACATATCCGCCTTCGGCTAAGTGATTACTTGCACCGTGTTTGAAGCTATTTTCCAAAAAAGGAATAAACATCAACGGAGCGATTTTTTGATTACTTACGTTTCCATGTACTTCAAAACTAATATCCATATTTCGACCTTGACGTAAGCGTTCTAAGTCCAAATAGTTACGAATATAATTGACTTCCTTATTCAGAAAAACTCGCCTTTCGTTGCATTCATACAACATATAACGCATCATTTCTGATAGTTTCAAAACGATTTCTGGTGCTTTATCTGACTTTTTGAGCGTCAATGCATATAAGTTGTTCAGTGTATTAAACAAAAAATGAGGATTGATTTGTGAGCGTAAAAATCGCAGTTCAGATTGCATACTTTCGGTTTGTAGCTCTTTGCGTTCTCGTTGATGTCTTGCCCAATCTGATACGATTTTGAAAATAGTAGAAGCACTCACAACCAAGAAAGTTAATATAAATAACCAAGGTTGATTTTGTACTAAAGTAACTTGATAATCAGGAAATTGTGCAGATTTTATATATAAAAAGAAAACTTGTAAAGGTGTCAAAATAATAGTTGATAAAACCAATAGAACACTATACATTAAGAATTTCTTGTTGCTTAAATAATTTGGAATAAGGTATAGTATATTGAAATAAACACCAGCTGCATAGAACGCAATTTTTATCAATTCATTCGAAAAATAAAACCAGTAGGAATGAGAACCAGATATACTTTGAAAAAAAGTAAAAATCAATAAATACGCTAACCAGGATAAAGTGTGATACACTATTCGCTGCGAAAAAAATTGATAGACTTTACTAATAATATTTTTACCTCTCGAATTCATCGTTGATTATGATATTTGTAATTGGCTTTTTATTTATAGACAAAGCCAAAGCAACGAATTGACAAGCGTTTTATGAATTTAATTAGATGAAAAGTGTTTTCTGTTAGATGAAA
>JBGCFH010000195.1:0-14718 GCA_045106825.1 Saprospiraceae bacterium
CCGTAATTGGTTACACTATATTATTATTAATTTTCTTATTGTATTGGTTTACAGTAATCATTGGAGTTTTGGACATTGGTTCATTTGATTTTGATGTCGATGTTGATGCAGACGTGGACGTAGATGTTGATATAGACGCAGATACAGATGTTGATGTTGAAGGTGGCGGAGGTATTGTTTTAGCTATTTTAGGTTTTTTCAACTTTGGAAAAATACCATTTATGGTTTTAATGTCGATACTTTCATTAAGTCTTTGGGCAATTGGTATTTTAGGCAATTTTTACTGGGGAAATAGTTCAATTGGATTCTCTATTGCTTTTTTTCCGATTAATTTATTTATCAGTTTAGTAATTGCTAAAATTGTTACAACACCATTAATTCCAGTATTTAAGGCCTTTAATGATCAATTGAAACCAATGCGTTATGTTGGCATGTTAGCCAAAGTGATTACGTCTACAAGTGCCAATAATTTTGGGAAAGTTGAATTATGGGAAAACAACAGTTTTTTAACTTTAAAAGTAAAAGCAGAACCAAATTTTGAAGGTGTAATAAAAAGCGGAACGGAAGTCGTCATCACAGGTTCAAACGAAATAGAAACTATCTTTTTTGTAAGACCAACTACTTTTTAACAGAGAAAAATTGAGGCAAAAATAACACAGAATTACATTATTTTTTGATGTGATAAGTACCTTATTTTGTCTATAAAAATACATTCTAAAACTATTTTAAATCTTTAAACTTAATTGACTTATGGGAGATTACGTGTTGTATGTCACGATTGGAATTATCGTTATTTTGACGCTTGGAATATTTGCTTGGTTGGCGAGTATGTACAAGAAAGTACCACAAGGAAAAATGTTAGTTCGAACAGGTATTGGCGGATTGACAATTTCTAATAATGGAATGATTGTCCTTCCGATTTTTCACAAATTGGAAATCATGGATATTTCTGTAAAGAAATTAGAAATTGAAAGATTGAATGAAAATGGATTAATCTGTGAAGACAATATTCGAGCTGATATAAAAGTTGCCTTTTTCGTTCGAGTAAGTCCTGACCACAAAAATGTTATGAAAGTTGCACAAACAATTGGCTGTGAACGTGCTTCTGATGTGACAACATTAAATACATTGTTTGAAGCAAAGTTTTCGGAAGCCTTGAAAACAGTAGGTAAAAAAACATTATTTGAAGATTTGTATTCAAAACGTGTTGAATTTAGAAAAGCTATTGAAGAGGTAATTAATGGCGATGATGATACGGATGATTTGAATGGTTATCAATTAGATAATATTGCAATTGATTATTTGGAACAAACAGACCTTAAATTTTTGAAACCAGATAATGTTTTGGATTCTCAAGGTATTAGAATTATTACGGAAAGAACTGCTGACCAAAATAAGAAAACGAACTTAATTCGTAGAGAAGAGGAAAAAACCATCACAGAACAAAACGTTGAAGCGAAAGAAGCAATCTTAGAATTGAATCGTCAATTGGCAGAAAAAGAAGCTCGTCAACAACGTGAAATTGCGAACATTAACGCAAGAGAACAAGCGGAAATTGATAAAGTCAATGAAGAAGAACGCTTAAAATCTCAACAAGCAAAAGTTCGTACAGAAGAAGAGTTAGGAATCTTGGAAGCGAATAAAGAGCGTCAAATTATCGTCGCAATTAAGAATAAAGAACGTACCGAAGCCGTAGAACACGAACGTGTGGACAAAGACCGACAGTTAGAAATCAACGAAAAGGAACGTATTGTTACATTGGCTCAAATCGAAAAGGAGAAAGCGATTGAAGAAGAAAGAAAACGCATTCAAGAGATTATCAGTGAGCGTGTTGCTGTTGATAAAAAAGTAGCACAAGAAGAGGAAAAAATTAAGGATTTGAAAGCCTTAGCAGATGCAGAACGTTCGAAAAACGTAGCTTTAATTTCTGCTTCAGAAAAGGGTGAAAGTTTGATTATCACCACGACAAAACGTGCAGAAGCGGACAAATTAGCCGCAGAAGTGAATGCTCAAAAAATGATGATTGATGCGAAAGCAAAACAAGAAGCAGCATCAAAAGAAGCAGAAGCAAGAAAGATTCACGCAGAAGCATTAGCAGCAGAAGAAGCGACTATCGGATTGGCAGAAGCTCAAGTTATTGAAGCAAAAGCACAAGCGAAAGAAAAAGATGGAAGTGTCGAAGCGATTGTGTTAGAAAAGACATTGGCAGCAGAAGCGAAAGGTATAGAATTGAAAGCAGAAGCGAAACGCAAAGAAGGTTTAGCAGAAGCAGAAGTATTGCGTCAAAAAGGAAATATCGAAGCCGAAGTATTAGAGAAGCAAGTATTAGCGGAAGCGAAAGGAATCGAACAGAAAGGTTTAGCGGAAGCGTTGAGCGTAGAGAAATTAGGTTTGGCGGAAGCAGAAATCATGCACCAAAAAGTATTGGCAGAAGCAAAAGGCATCGAAGAGAAAGGTTTGGCAGAAGCGAAATCAGTTGCCGAAAAAGCGAAAGCAATGCAAGAGTTGAACGAAGTCGGTAAAGAACACGAAGAGTTCAAATTACGTTTGCAGCAACAAACCGAAATTCAATTGGCGAAAATCGGTATTCAGCAGCACATCGCAGAAGCACAAGCGAAAATCATGGCAGAAGCCTTCAAGTCGGCAAATATCGAAATCGTCGGTGGCGAACAGCAGTTCTTCGATAGCGTTATGAATGCAATGAGTCAAAGTAAATTTGTCGATACATTAGTCGATAACAGCGATAATTTGACGGCTTTAAAATCGGCAATGTTAGGTGATGGCGAAAGCAACGGCGACTTAATGCAACGCATCAAAGGCTTCATTACAAAAACAGGAATGACAAGCGACGATGTTCGCAATTTAACAATGTCCAACTTGTTGATGCAGTTGTCACAAAAGGCAAATGATGAAGATAAAAGCGTGATTTCTACTTTGATGAATACTGTGAAAGCGATTGGAATTGGTGGAAAGAATGCTGGGGATTTGTTGTAGGTTTTGGACACGAATTTTCACGAATTACACAAATTATTTTTTGACAGGATTTACAGGATTTTTTAAATCTTGTTTTCCTGTCGGAAATAATTCACCATCTAAAAATTTCAACAAAGTTCGTCATGCTGAACTTGTTTCAGTATCTCCTGAGCATTAAGGAAGAAATATTTACAGAAAACAAAGTCAAAAAGTCATGCACAAAAATCTCAAAATTTTGTGCATGAAAATAAAACGTGCACAAAAAACGAAAATTTTGTGCATGTTATTTAAAAACGACAACTTTTTGTGTTTAAATTTCAGCGAAATAAAGAATTTTGAATATGGATTTACAGCAATTAAAACAACAATATCAACAATACATTTTGAAAATCAACAAAGACAATGAACACGGCAACAACTTCATTGACCTTGATTTAGTATATCCAAAAACGAATGATATTCAGATATTGTGTGAACAATTGACTGATTTAAAAAAATGTTTGGATAGTTTTCGACCGTTGAATTTGGCACAATTGAAGAACCTGAAAGAGTTTTATGAAGTCCATTATACTTACGAAAGTAATCGAATCGAAGGGAATACGTTGACTTTACAGGAAACTTATTTGGTACTTAATAAAGGTATGACGATTGGCGGAAAACCGCTACAAGACCATGTTGAAGCGGTGAATCATCGGAATGCGTTTCAATATATTCAAGAAATTGCTCAATCAGAAACCGATTTTTCAGCATCGGTTTTATTAGATATTCATGATTTTATTTTGAAAAATATTGACAATCACAATGCAGGAAAATATCGAAATGTGCGCGTTCGGATTTCACAAAGTCAACATATTCCACCAAATCCGCTGAAAGTTTCGGATTTGATGAACCGTTATTTTGAGCAATATGAAACACAAAAAAACACCGTTCATCCTGTCATTTTAGCTGCAAATATGCACGAACGTTTGGTAACAATTCATCCATTTATTGATGGTAACGGCAGAACTGCAAGATTGGTGATGAACCTAATTTTATTAAAAAATGGTTATCCAATTACCAATATTTCAGGCGAAAACGAAAGCCGAACAACTTATTATAAAGCCTTAGAAAACGTGCAAATGCAGAAAAATCTAACGGCTTTTCAAACCTATCTTTTGCAAGAATGTAAAACGTCACTTTGGAATTATATTCAGTTGTTTGCGGATAATTTGGAAGCGAAGAAAGGAAGGTATTTTTTTGAGAAAGTAAGTTCAATTTTCTAAATGTAAATTGACTTCACCACTTAAAAAAACAAACCTTTTCCGTCATTCCGACGAAGGTCGGAATCTCCTAAATGTAAGAACACAAAGTTCAAAATCTACACAAATTTAAAATCTAAAAAATAACAACATGGCAGTAATCACAACAGCAGCAATGATCGGTGGAATCGTCACTTATAATTAGCAAAAAATGAATCTTTAAGTGGATTTTTTAGTGATTTCACGAGCGAAGCTGTTAATTGGATAAAGCCACTTCTTCTAAAAGAAGATGGAACGCTTCAAAAGGAAGTCCAAAAATTGAAAGAAAACCCAGCTACAAAAAAGCAACGAGTAGAATTGATGTTACAAGATGAAGTAGAAGATAATCCAAATGCAGAAGAATATATCAAAGAGATTTTTGAGAAAATTTCTAAAACGGAAGAAGGTGAAAAGATTGTGAATACAATTACGAATAGTAAAAATGTTGTGAATAATAGCAATATTTCGGCAGGTGGAAATATACAGATTGGTGATAGGAATGTAATTCAAACAGAACAACAAATTTTTGATAATAAATTCAACGATTTATATAAAAGTTACGATAAATTCATTGAAAACAATAAAACTGGTTTACTGAAATTTTGGAAATGTTCTAAAAATTCTCCTATTGATGTATTATTAAAGTTTTTCAAGGAAAATTTTGAAAAACCGAAATCTGAAAACATAAGAAAATTTATATCTAAGGTTAATCAAATCTTTGATTTAGTGAACCAAAGTGATACTAAAGACAAAGATTTTTATTACACCCAAATAGTTGATATAACTGATGATGACTTATTATTTATATTTTATTGTTATCTAAATCAAAATGATAAAAACAACCTTTTAGAATATGATCTCCTGAATAGATTTTCTGAATATAAATTAACTAAAACAAGAACAGTAAAAATCTATCGACGATAGTTTGTTAGTTCTAAATTTAAAATCATTAATTATAAAAAAATAGCAAATGCCAGTAATCACAACAGCTGCAATGATAGGTGGAATCGTCACTTATGTTGGAACACAATTAGCAAAAAATGAATCTTTAAGTGGATTTTTTAATGATTTCACGAGCGAAACCGTGAATTGGATAAAACCACTTTTTCTAAAAGAAGATGGAACGCTTCAAAAGGAAGTCCAAAAATTGAAAGAAAACCCAGCTACAAAAAAGCAACGAGTAGAATTGATGTTACAAGATGAAGTAGAAGATAATCCAAATGCAGCAGAATACATCAAAGAGATTTTTGAGAAAATTTCCAAAATGGAAGAAGGTGAAAAGATTGTGAATACAATTACGAATAGTAAAAATGTCGTGAATAACAGCAATATTTCGGCAGATGGAAATATACAAATTGGTGATAATCACAAATAACGGTGTCGGTTCTCCGAACCTCAAATTCATCGGTTATTCACTGTTGCTACAAACGGTATTGGTTCTCCGAACCTTTATCGTTTCAACGTGATTTTCATATCAATTCGTCAAGGTACAGCGTACCGATTCCGTTTGTAGAAAAAGATGTTATCGTTAGTTTTAAGGTTCGGAGAACCGACACCGTTTTATAAGAATATCAATCACCTATAAAATCATTTAAACATGACAACAAACCATTTTCAAAATAGCAAAAATATCATTCACGATGCACGAATTGATGCAAAAGGAAATGTCTTTGTAGGTGATAATATTGTGATTAATTTAAAAGAAGCGGCTCAATATATTGCGATAGAGAAAGCAATTGAGAAGTTAAATCAAGATTTTCAAAAGAAACAGGAAAAGATTAAAAAATATCCTAATGATGAGGATTTTCAAATTGAATTATTGCAAATAGATAAACAGCGAAGTGAAAAACATAAAGAGTTAGAAACTTTAAAAACACAAGTCATAGAATTAGCGGTGAAATTTACAACGATTCCAATTAATACAGAACGTTTACGAAAAGCCAAAGCACATTTTGAAAAAGGAGAATTTGCGGAAGCAAGAGCAATCTTTGAAGTCGAAAAAAATATAATGAATAGTGAATTAGAAACAGCTATTCATAAAGGAGAATTAGGTGAAAATTTAGTAAAACAATCAAAAGAAGAACGAGCTAAATTAGCAAATGAATATTTATTATTTGCTCAACTTACAGCGATTGATTTTGATTTGAAAGATAAATTTGAAAGGACGATTGAGTGTTTTGAATTGTCTTTGAAAGCGGATAGGAATGGAAAAAATATTTTTACTTATAGCATTTTCTTACAAAAACATAATAAAAATGATAAGTCAAGAATTTTATATGAAGAATCTTTAGGCATTTATAGAGAATTAGCCAAAGTGAATCAACAAACTTATTTACCTTATGTAGCAGGAATGTTAAACAATTTAGGGATTTTGCAAAGTGATGAAAATGAGTTTATAAAAGCTGAAAAGTCTTATAATGAAGCTCTAACAATAAGAAAACAACTGGTTAAGTTGAATAAGAAATTTTATTCATGTGTAGCAAGCACACTTAATAACTTAGCTACTTTGCAAAATGATAAAAAAGAATTTATAAAAGCTGAAAAATCTTATAAAGAAGCATTAGCTATATATCAAAAATTATCTCAAGGAAATCAACAAACCTATTCACATAATATTGGAATGATTCTGAATAATATAGCGATATTACAAAGTAACAAAAATGAGTTTACTAATGCTGAAAAATCTTATCAAGAAGCTTTATTACTATATCGGAAATTAGCGAAAATTGACAAAAAAATCTATTTACCACAAGTGGCAACTACATTAAATAATTTAGGTACTCTACAAGAAAAAATAAATGAATTTACTAATGCTGAAAAATCTTATCAAGAAGCTTTGATAATAAGAAAACAATTAGCAGACCTAAATCATCAAACTTACTTACCACATGTAGCGACAACTCAGATTAATTTGGCGATTTTTTATTTTGAATCTAAAGTTGATAAAGAAAAATCTTTTCAATACATAGATAATGCAATTGATAATTTATTACCTTTTTATCAAATTCGTTCTATCCAAAATCATTTAACAACAGCTTTTCAAATCTTACAAGCATTAGATATGAAAATCAATATGGAAGAATATTTACAAGAAAAAATCAATAATCCATCATAAATGACAAACACACAATTAGAAACAGGCACATACGAAATCATCCGCAACCGATTATTGACACAAGGTTCGGAATTACGCAGTCGTTTGGCGAATTTGAATGACGAGCGAAAAACCGTATTTGGAGCGATAGAAACGCAGTTAATTGCGAATGACCGAATTACGACGGAAAATTTCTGTATTGCTCGGGATATTATGGCGATTGGCGACCGATGTATATTTGGTTATAATGTGCATATTGGTTTGCGTAGCGGAACGGCTTTGAGCGATGTGTTTAGTATTTATACGTTTGCGAATGGCGGTTTTCATAAGCAAGATTTGAGCTTTTTGGAAGACGAAAAGTTTGCAGTTGATTTTGCGAATTTGTATAGATATTATAAAGAAACGCACTTTGCGAAGTTTGCGGTGATTGGTACGTATTTGTACATGGTGTTTCAGGTGAGCAAAAATGTGAACGATATTAAGGCGTTCAAATGGTTGATAAATGGTGATCAGTTGGAATATGTTGATGCTCGAAGCGACCATGAATTTCGTTTTCCGACGCAGCACGAGTTCAATTGGCAGCGAGTGACGAGAGATATGCACCGTTTTGGTTCGCATCCACACGTTTCGATTTTGGATAAGGTTTTTGTGGAAACGGTTGGTGGCGATTTGACGATAAAAGTCGAGGATAATACGGACGATGGCAAGGGAATTTATAACGAACCTGTTAATCAAATTGACCAAACGTTAGATGATGCAGAATACTATTTTGCAGATATAGGCAATTTGATTGCGTTGCGAATTAAGCCGTATCAAGAAGATTTTCGATATTTTATTTTTAATAATAAAATGCAAACCGTTGAGCGAATTGATACGTTGGCGGAAGCTGCGGTTTTGTTGCCTGATAATCACGGAATTATCTTTTCTAATGGTTATTATTTGCAATCCGGTGATTATAAAATCTTCGATGTAGAACGTCGTGGAAAGTTGTTTGAGCGACGAATTGCGTCACCGAATGGCGAAGATCATTTGTATGTTTTTTATAGCAAAACACATGGTCGATATGTTTTGATGTCGTATAATGTGATTAGTCAAACCGTTGCGACACCAATCGTTTGCCATGGTTATACGGTTTTTCCGAATGGTGAATTGGCGTATTTCAGAGCAGAAGAAGAGCAGACGAAACATCACGTCGTTCAGATTTGGCAAACGCCTTTTATTACAGGCGATTTGATTCCGTCTGAACATACCGATTCGTATTTATATAAGGTTGGAAATAAGGACATTGTCAAGGCAATGGCGGAATGTTCGGAGGTCTTGACTTTGTTGAATAAGGAAGATTCGTTTTCGGGTTTGTACTTGGATTTGGTGAAGAAAACGACCGATGTTTTAGATAGTTATTATTGGATTGATAAGGCGGAATCGTTCAAAATTCATGAACCGTTAGGCTTGATTCGGGAATCGGCAAACTCGGCAATTGAAGAGTTTGAAAAAGTGCAGCGAATTAAGAAAAATACGGCTGCGGAGATTGAACGAATACAAACGAAAGCGACCGAATTATTCACCAAAATAAAACGCACAACCTATAATTCAGTTGACCTTTTTGTGGAAATGTTGGCGAGTTTGCGGACGATTCGTGGTGAAGCGATTTCGTTGCGTGAGTTGCGTTATACGGATTTGGAATTGATTGAAAAAATTGAAACCGAAGCCTCAGAGTTGAGTGATAAATTATCAAAAGATTGTGTTCAATTTTTATTAGATGAAAATGCGTTAACGCCTTATGCGGAGCGAGTTGCGGAAGCAAATGGCAAAGTTGATGCTTTGAAAACGGCAGTTGAAGCGAATCAATTAGGCGAAGATATTGATAAAATTGGCGAAGATTTAAAGTTGTTAATTGATATTGTTAGTAATTTAAAAATTGATGATGCGACGGAAACAACTCGTATTATTGATAATATCTCAGACATTTATGCGACTTTAAATCAAGCGAAAGCGGCACAAAATCGCAAACGTAAATCTTTATTCAGCACCGAAGCAACGGCAGAATTTGCCGCACAATTGAAGTTGTTAGACCAAGGAATTGTCAACTATTTGGATGTATCCGACACACCACAAAAGTGTGATGAATACTTGACCAAATTGATGGTTCAGTTGGAAGAATTAGAAGGAAAATTTGCAGAGTTTGACGAGTTTATTCCACAAATTTCGGACAAACGAGAAGAGATTTACAACGCTTTTGAAACTCGAAAACTTGACTTAACCGAAGCTCGAAACCGTAGAACAGCGTCTTTAGAAGCTGCTGCGGAACGGATTTTAAATGGTATTCGCAACCGTTTGAAAAACTTCAAGGAAGTCAGTGAAATCAATGGCTTTTTTGCATCAGATTTGATGATAGAAAAAGTCCGTGATATTATTAAGCAATTGACGAGTTTAGAAGATAATGTCAAAGCAGATTCGATTCAATCGCAGTTGAAAACCTTGAAAGAAGAAGGCATTCGACAGTTGCGAGATAAGCAAGATTTGTTTGTTGGCGGCGAGAATGTGATTAAGTTGGGTAAACATCGTTTTTCGGTGAATACGCAACCGTTGGATTTGACAATGGTGAATCGTGGCGGCGAAATGTTCTATCATTTGACAGGAACAAATTTTTTTGAAGAAGTGGATAATGCCGACTTTTTGGCAACAAAATCGGTTTGGTCACAATCTTTGGTTTCTGAAAATGAAACGGTTTATCGAGGTGAATATTTGGCTTATCAGTTCTTTGTTGATGGTACGAAAAACCTGACAGGTCTTAAAGACCTGTCAGGTTTGGTGCGAGCTTTTGCAGCAAAGCGTTATCACGAAGGTTACACGAAAGGAATTCACGATGAAGATGCGATTAAAATCGTTTCGGCATTGGTAAATTTGTATGAGAATATTGATTTGTTACATTACACGTCGGATGTTCGTGCATTCGGAAAGTTGTTTTTAGAAAAATTATTACCACAAGAAAAAAGGGAATATTTCCACCATCAATTGGCTTCGGCAGGAACGATTTTAGAAGTGTTTCCAAAAACGCATGAATTTGATTACTTAATTGACGAAATTGAATTGATAATTGACAATGGACAATGGACAATTGATAATTATAATAATCGAAACGTTGCTCAATATTTATTTGATGAATTGACACGCTCGAACAGCTACATTATTAGTAAAGAAGCTGGAGAAACGTATCAGGAGTTTTTGAAGTTTTTGAAAAAGAAAAAAGCGTTTGATAAATATGAAGCGTCGATTAAAGTATTGGAAAACAATACGTTGAATCAATATAATTTGATTAAAAAATGGGTTCAAGCATTTGTGGAGATTGCGAAGATTGACCATTATTTGGCATATATTGATGAAGTTGCGGTGTTGTTGTTGGTCGATGATTTTGATAGAAAGCAGATTATAAATGTGAGTACAACGGTTGTTTTAGATGGTTTGCATGGTTCACATTCGGTGATGAATGAAGGTAAGTATGAGTTAGATTATAATGCGTTTATGCAAAAAATGGACGCTTATATGCAAACGGTTGTGCCGAGTTATGAGCAGTTTCAAGGATTGAAAAAGGACTTATCGGCGAAGTTTCGGAAGCATTTGCGTTTGGAAGAATTTAAACCTCGTGTCTTGTCCTCATTTGTGCGAAACAAATTGATTGATGATTTATACTTGCCGATTTTTGGTGATAATTTGGCGAAGCAAATCGGTGCAGTTGGGGAAAATACACGTACCGACAGAATGGGAATGTTGTTGTTGATTTCGCCTCCTGGTTATGGTAAAACGACGTTGATGGAATACATTGCGAATCGTTTGGGTTTGATATTTATGAAAATAAATGGACCTGCGATTGGTCATCGAGTTACGTCATTGGATCCGTCAGAAGCGAATAATGCAGCGGCTCGACAAGAGTTAGAAAAGTTGAATTTGGCGTTGGAAATGGGCGATAATATCATGTTGTATTTAGATGATATTCAACATTGTGATCCTGAGTTTTTGCAAAAATTCATTTCCTTGACCGATGGACAACGTAAAATCGAAGGCGTTTATAAAGGCGAAACGAAAACCTACGATTTGCGAGGAAAAAAGGTTTGTGTCGTGATGGCAGGAAATCCTTATACGGAAAGTGGCGACAAATTCCGTATTCCGGATATGTTGGCGAATCGTGCAGATATTTACAATTTGGGTGATATTATTGGCGATACGAAGCGAGTTTTTGAGATGAGTTATATCGAAAATTCTTTGACGGCAAATCCTGTTTTGCAAAAGTTGGCGACCAAAAGCATGAAAGATGTTTATGCGATGTTGCACTTTGCGAACCCCGAGGTTTCGGGGGAAGAAATGGAATTGGAAAGCAATCACAGCACGGCAGAAATTACGGAATATGTCAATGTGTTGCAAAAGATGATTGTGGTGCGAGATGTGATTTCTAAAGTCAATCAAGCCTATATCGCTTCGGCTGCACAAGCGGATGAATACCGAACAGAACCGTCATTTTTGTTGCAAGGTTCGTATAGAAATATGAATAAGTTAGCCGAAAAAATCGTCCCGATTATGAACGATGCCGAGTTGAAATCTATGATTTTGGCTCACTACGAAAGCGAATCACAAACCTTGACAACAGGTTCGGAAGCGAATTTATTGAAGTTCAAAGAATTGAATGGTTGGTTAGCTTCTTCGGAAGCGGAACGTTGGATGGAAATTAAACAGACGTTTTCTAAGAATAAGGTTTTTAAAGGTTTGAATGAAGCGGATCCGATGGTGGCGGTTTTGGCGAAGTTGGGAGATTTTGTGGATGGAATTGAAGGGATTCGGGAAGTTTTAGAAGGAAAAAAGTAATTGATTTTTCGTATATTTGTTAAGTACCAAATCTTTAGAAAATCATGAAAAAAATAGAGATAAAACAAACAATCAGCTTTTCACAATTTGACGAACAACAAGTTCGTCGAATGTTTGGTTTGACACAAGAAATAAAAGAAAACCTATTAGCAGATTGGGAAATAGAAGCAAAAAAGACAATTATCGAAACCGAAGAACAAGTCATCTTAGAACGACTGAATAAAAAGTTACAGCTTTTCGTTCGTGGTTGGAATGAAGAAGAATTGAAAATCAAATTTATTGGACCTTTGATTGAATTGGTGGATTTTGATAATTACGATTTAGAAGTGGTATCTTTTTCAGAACGTCCGTTGAAGTATCAATTTCAAGAAAATATAGAAATTAAAGGAATGGTTGACTTAATGGTTGCAAGAGGCATTTCACAACCCGAACAACCTTTCTTTTTTATACACGAATACAAACGGGAACAAATGGGTTCTGGTGATCCTGTTGGTCAATTGTTAGCGACGATGTTTGTAGCGAATGAATTGAATAAAGAACCAAAGCCTTTTACCCTTTTTGAAGATAAGTTGAAAAACTTGGATAATTCTATTTTAGATGGGGTTTATGTCTTAGGTCGATTTTGGTTTTTTACTCGTTTACAAGAACAAAAATATTATATTTCAAAATCTTATGATAGTTTGGAAAGGGAAGATTTACAACATATTTTCAAAATGTTGAAAGCTAAGAAACGGATGATTTTGAAGGCGTTTTAAAGGTTTGAATGAAGCGGATCCGGTAGCGGTTTTGGCGAAGTTGGGGGATTTTGTTGATGGGATAAGAGCGGTTTTGGAGGATAAAAACATATAAAAATGAATAATATAAATTCACATGAATCATTAGATTTTTCAGTAGAAATGTCTAATCCAAATAAAAATATATTAATACACAAAGGTAAATTTAGCTTAAGGAATGATGTAAAAAGTATTATAGTAGATGGTGAAATTTCCTTTAAATGGTTTCCGTCAACAGGTGTGTACTTTGAAGGTTTAACTACAAAAGAGGCTTATGTTATCAATAACTTTGGGGAATTAGGTTATTTCCAATTATATATAGAGGAACTTTTTTTTGGAAGATGTTTTATTTCAACCTATAACCTTAATAAATCTAATGACAATCAATTATTAATTTCTGGTGTATTCACTGACAAACCGATATTTGGTGATAATTCAATGGACGTTCAACATGTTCAATTTTCTATTCCGAATATGAAACTTTTTTTTGGAGAATTCTTGAAAACAGAAAGGGAGTTATCAAGTAACAAGTTCACATTTACCTTTGATAATTATATAATTGTTATTGATAAAACGAAGCAAGCAACGAAAAATTTAAAAAAACTTAAAAAAACAGGTGGATATTTCAATATATATGCAGGATTACTAAGAAAGAAAGAAGGTACAATTTCATTAGAAGAAACACAAGATATTTTATATAGTTTCAATACTTTCATAAGTATTCTGAATGGAAGAAGAATCTCTACTCTTTTTTTAAAAGGTTTATTAAACGACAATCAAATTTGGACAGATTTTACAACATATTCTGTTGCTCCTTACAAAGATGTCGAGAATTGGACTTATTCACATCCCGAAGTCAATTATACCATTTTATTTAATAATTTTTATGATTTGTGGAAAAATGAAGATGACCGTAATTTTTTAGAATCATTAACAAGTTGGTATTTAGAAGTTAATAATGGTTTTCATAATATTGAATCAAGTATAGCTAAAGGTCAAATTACTCTCGAATTATTATATAATTGGTTATTAATTGAAAAGAATGGATTTGAGCAACAACGATTTGCAGTTGAAAAAATCAGAGATTTATTAACATATTTAAAAGTTGATTTCTCCGTGCCTAGCAATTTTGAAAACCTCCAAAAATTTATTGATGATAATAGAGATATAATAGATGCTCCTGATAGTTTGGTTAGAGTTAGAAATGCTATTGTTCATTCCCAATTATCAAAAAGACGACGTATAAGTGAAATTGGAACACCAATTAAGTTAGAAATTTTGCATCTTACACTTTGGTACATTGAATTAGCGATAATGTCAATATTGGAATATGATGGAATGTATATTAACAGATGTAATCCTGTTGGTTGGGTGGATGATATGAAAGAGTTTGTTCCGTGGAATAGAAACGTAAGATAACTAACTTTGAAATCTTCATCACTTCAAAACAAAAATAATTAGGAGATGATAAGTTTGATAAACGTTATCCGATTTGGGAATTGAAGTAAAATACCTCGCTAAAACTATCTTTTAAAACCTACATTTAGCGACCTATCCATTTGAATACCTCGCTAAATCTTTTTACCTTTCCATTAAATTGGAGAGATTATGAATTTATCAATAATTGGTCGGGAAGAAGAACAACAGATTCTGAGAAAAACATTAGTTTCAAAACAGCCTGAAATGATTGCTGTTTTAGGTCGTCGTCGAGTTGGGAAAACCTTTTTGATTCAGTCGGTTTTTA
>JBGCFH010000196.1:0-22055 GCA_045106825.1 Saprospiraceae bacterium
CTTTTTTGCTTAAATAAGAACATTCGACATTCGATTTTAAATCGCCCGTCGAATTCTTACTTAATTTAGATTGCAGATTATCGTAAAAATCACTAATTACAGCAAAACACATTACGAATTATTTTAAACCGAGAATAGCTGGAATTTTAAGCATTTCCACAAAAAATCAAAGAACCTATTTTTACTAAATATATTCGTCAGAAAACAATCAGCGAGGAACGAGCGCCTCAATCAATCAATCAATTACTCTTCACGAGCAAACGTAAAATTTCCATTAGGTTGAATAAATGTTGCTTTGGTCGAAACGCCATCTTCAACGGTAAACTTCATACTATAACCTTCCAAATCTTGTAATTTGAAATGATGTTCTTTGTGAGGTACTAAGGTGTAAGTCGGTTGACCTGGAATTGTAACGGCTAAGTTCTCACCATCAACTTTTACAGTCGCAGATTGACCAACTTGAGCAAAAAGATATTTTCCTTCATATATTTTCAAATCATTTACGGCTACTTCGACAGTGTTATCCAAACGTTTGAACTTAATTGGTTTTAAAGAAGCTTCGAGCGGAATATCTATCGACGTAATTTCACCATTTACATTCATTTGAAACTGTACTTTCAGTTTTCCTGCATCATCGCCAGTTTGAAAAACATCAAAATGGTAATGTGTTAATGCTGTTTCGTCTCCACCTCTCAAAATATTTAAATCTCCTTTTTTTTCTATAATTTCTATTACGCCATAACCTTTGTGTTCATACTTTCCGACGTAATCTTTTAGAGCAAATGAAGGTTTTGTATTTTTAATTTGAACAATATCATCTTCTTCAGTTACGGCTTTTGCCGCTTTCAATGCTTCCTTTCGTCTTTCTAACAATATCGAGTTCCAATCTTTCGATTCAACCTCTAAAAGATTATCAATCACATAGTTGCGAATAATATGGTTTAAGGTTGTTCCATTCATATTTGCCATCACGACAACACCGAAGCCGTCACGAGGCATAAAGCAAACCGAAGTCGTAAAACCATCAATATTGCCACCATGTTCGACACGTAATTTGCCACGATAAGAAGTCAAGATCCAGCCTAAACCATAGCTATTATAAAATACTTCATCGTATGATATACCTCCTGGCATCACCATTTGAGGTTGATATAATTCTTTCATTGAACTTGAAGAAAGAACTTCTGTTCCATCAAAATTACCTTCATTTAATAATAATTGCAGCCATTTTGCCATATCTTCCGCATTAGAATTAATAGAACCTGCTGGTCCAACTGCATCAATATTTCGAAAATCCATTTTTACCGCTTTTTCCTCCTTTTCTTCATATGGTAAAGCGTGATTTTTCACCTTTTTCATATCTTCTACCGAGAAGTTTGTTGAAGTCATTTCTAAAGGATTTAAGATTTTTCGTTGTAAACTTTCTTCCCAACTTTCGCCCTCTATTTGACCAACCAGATAACCTGCGGTCATATACATAAGATTTTGATATTGCCAAGTTTCACGAAGTTCGGCAGTCGGCTCAAGATAACGCAGACGGTTATATAACTCCGTTCGACTTGCATCTGAACCATACCAAGCAAAATCATGTCGAGGCAAACCCGAACGATGTGACAACAAGTCTCGTGCAGTAATGTGATTGGTTGCATAATTATCATACAACTTAAAATCAGGTAAGTAAGTAATAATGGGTTCGTCTAAGTCAATTTTCTTTTCGTCTACCAATTGCATTACAGCAGCAGCCGTAAATGCTTTGGAAGAAGAACCGATGGCAAAAAGTGTTTTGGAATCTGCTTTGCGTTTATTTTCTACATCGGCATAACCATAACCTTTTGCCAATAATACGTCGCCATCTTTAACGATTGCGACGCTAAGACCAGGTACATTCCAGTCTTTCATAGTTGATTCAATGAACTTGTCAAACCCTTTGAGTGAATTGTCTTTTTTTTGTGCTTGTAATGGTTGTATCAAAAAACTGATAAAGACCAATAAACCTAAAGAACGGAAAATATACGTTTTCATAAATTTGGTTTTAATAATTTTATATAAAACAACAATATTAAAACAATATAGAATATGTGTTAATAAATAATACGAACTTACTAATTTAGAGGATAAAGTGAGTTTTGTCGAATATTTAAAAATCGTTTTGGCTAAAATGCTGATTTCTGAATGTTTTTTATAAAATTCGCATTGTAAAACATGAGAACTAATACATATTAAATACTAATGTAACTGTTTAGAATTGTTATAAGTTATAACAATTCAATAAGACAATCAACTTTAAGAATTAGTAAATAGACCTCTATCCAAATGACAAAATTATCCTTCTGGACAAAAGTTTGGTATGGTTACGGAAATATTGGAAATGCTGTCAAAACAGTCGTTTTTAGCACTTTTCTGTTTTTTTATTACAACCAAATCTTAGGGCTTTCGGGCAAAATGTGTGGTATGGCAGTATTTATTGCCTTATGCTTTGATGCCATTAATGATCCGTTAATCGGTTTGTGGTCAGATAGAACAATATCTAAAAAATGGGGCAACCGTCTACTTTTTATGGTATTTGGTGGATTTCCATTTGCATTATTTTTATTTTGTCTATTCATTCCACCAAGTTATTTATCACAAACAGGATTGTTTATTTGGTTTATCATTTTTGCAGTGTTGACTCGTACTGCTCAAACCTTCTTCCAAATTCCATATTTATCATTGGGTGCAGAACTCACAGACGATTATGTCGAACGTTCTGATTTGTATAGTTATGTTCAATTTTTTGGTTTTGCAGGAAATGTTTTTGTGGCTGGTGCAGGTTATTTAGTGTTTTTTAAGAGTACAGAGCAGTTTGATAACGGTATGTTAAACGTGGCAATGTATCCTTATTTTGGTATGTATGCAGCGGTATTGATTTTATTGGGTTCTTATTTATCTATCTTTGGCATTTACCGAGATGTTTTGAAGAGAACATCACATATTAAGATAAACAAAAAACGTTTTTATAAATCGTTTTTAGATATTATAAACAATAAATCATTCAAAAATATCATCATTGGTTTGGCTATATTGATGATTATTAATGCAACAGGGGAAATACTCTCGACTTATTTATTCTTGCATTTTTGGGGTATTAAACCCGAAGAAATTGCTATTTATTTAGCTATTCCTTTCTTTTTGGGTTTGTTGATTGCGATGTGGCTTTCGCCAAAAACAGTAAAGTGGTTCGATAAGAAAAACACTCTAATTTATAGCATAATTGGTGTTTGGTTAATTACGACAGTATTAATTAGCCTGAAATTATTTAATATCATTCCTGACGATAAAACGACTATTATCATTGCATTGATGATAGGAGTAGGACTGATAAATGTATTCGCACCGCTTATTTTAATCACGATTAATTCTGTATTTGCAGATATTGCAGACGAAATACACTTTGAATCCCAAAATCAACAAACAGGAACTTTATTTTCGATAAGAGCTTTGTTGTCTAAGTTAGCAACAGGTGTTGGAAGTTTGTTCGCTGGTATTTTATTAGATGCAATTCATTTTCCGAAAGGTGCAGAAATAGGAACAGTAAGTGAGTCTGTATCTTTTAATTTGGGTTTAGTTTCAGGGCCGTTATTAGCCGCAATTGGTTTGATTCCTATTTTCTTTTTTATGGGTTATAAGATTGACAAAAATCGTCACTTAATGATGAAAAATACACTTTTGGACAAACAGAATCAAATATAACAAGAGATTAAAAGTCTTA
Source organism: Saprospiraceae bacterium (assembly GCA_045106825.1). Taxonomy (GTDB): domain Bacteria; phylum Bacteroidota; class Bacteroidia; order Chitinophagales; family Saprospiraceae; genus CAWVWD01. The sequence goes on from JBGCFH010000196.1 coordinate 3,749, forward strand.
AATTTGTCACTATTTTGATTTTTTTAGATAAATAAAATTTAAGAATTATTATCATATAGTTGTATATAATATACATGTATTTATAAATATATGTTATAGACTTATTTATATTCATAGTATTTTCTTTATGTTTTTTTAGTATCTATTTCATTTTAATTGTCTCATTTTTATCATTTGTAGTCTACTCAATACTTTATTACATTTACAAAGTAGTCAATATTGGTTGAGAGTAATCTAATACAAAAAATTAGATAACTATTCAATTTTATCAAAATGCTGTGTTTAACTTCATGAATTTCAGGTATTAAATACAGTATGTTGAATAGTTGTAAATACAGTTTATTGTCTCCAAAATACATAATGTAAAATTAATACGCCTAAAAACGAAAAATAATGACTGCTTATACTGGTAGCATTCATACTATCAATAACAAGTATAATATCATCAATTACAGAAATAAAACTGTAGTTGATATGTATGTCTCATATTACGACGTGACCTTTGAAGTATCAGAAGAGATATTTAAAGAAACATTAAAGTTTCTTTATGTCAGAAGTCAATCTCATCATGAGGTTTTGATTCCGAGTAAAAACATTGGACAAATGTGGCGATTATTTTTGCAAGACACGCAGGGGTATGAACGGTTTTGTCATTACTATTTAAGAATATATATACACCATCGATTCAATGAAGATTTAAATAATGATTACTCAAAAGACTATCAGACTACTCTGGATGAGATTAATAAGCATTTTTCTAAAAAATCCAATTTTTGGAACGAATCTGACTATATTAACAAATCATTAGCCTTAAAAAAGGATATTACTTTTCATAATTTACAACAACCTAAAATTGTTAGAAAAAGTAGCATTCAGTCTGGTTGTATAGAAACAATTATTCTTATGTTTATAATAAGTTTTTTCATCATAGTAACTCTCATGGTAAATTTCTATGGTATATCAGAGTATTAATTTTAGATTCTTATTTGCTGATTAATACGACTATACATTTTTTTATATTATTAGTAACTATTTACGTTTCGCTGAAACGTAAAATAAAAATCACAATTGCTAAATTTTGCTTCGCAAAATGCTTTTTTCACGCAGATTCACGCAGATTAACGCAGATTTTTTTTGATAAAAAAATGATTTTGTTAATGAAAAATCTGCATAAATCTGCGAAACCTGCGTGAGATGATTGTTTTGCAAGGCAAAACGCAATATTTTCGTTTTTAAATTTAATATCAGCGAAACATGAAATAACACTTGAACATTTAAACATTAGAACAATAAAACATAAAAATTGAAAGATATAATTAATGTTACGGTAATCGACCGTGAAGGTGTAGAACACAACTTAGATGCACCGACCGATATGAATATGAATATGATGGAAGTTTGCAAAGCATATGAACTTCCTGTTGAAGGAACTTGTGGCGGAATGGCACTTTGTGCCAGTTGTCATTGTTATGTACTTTCTGATCATGAACTGGCAGAAGCCTCCGAGGACGAGGAAGATATGTTAGATCAAGCGTTTTTTGTAGAAGATAATAGCCGTTTGGGTTGTCAAATCAAAATCAAAGAAGAAATTGATGGTTTGATTGTGAAGTTAGCACCAGTTGATTAAGAAAAATAGCTGCTTTGCTGACGGAAAATAGAAAAGGTTGAATTTGACAAGTCAAATTCAACCTTTTTGTTTTTAGCAAAACCTCTGTTAAAACAACACGCCAAACCGTACCGAAATACGTCTAAAATTAACATCGTCTTGATAACGTCCTTGCCAATCATCGAACGTGAATGATGCTTGTTGGAATAAATAACCGATTTCTGCGGTGAAAGCAGCATTGGTACGGGAAGGAAATCTGAAACCAATTTTTGGATGAATCATCAATCCGCCCGAAGCGTCTGTCATATTCCATGTATCATTAACTAATGCAAATCCATAACCTGCTTGTACAGAATAATAAGGTGCGAAAGGCTGTTTTTTTAAATAACCTCTTGCTTCCAAATATACAGGAATTATATTTCTAATTTCGGAATAAATATAAGAATCTGTACCAACTCCAAGTCCTACACCAATTATTGGTTTGTATTGATAGCCAAAGACATAATGTAGAGAACCGCCAAAAGCAAAATTCCCAAATTCGCCTTGTCCAGGTAATAAACCAAAGCTAACAGCATGATAAAAACCAGTGTCTTGAACGGTGAAATCTTTCGTGCGTCGTTTTTCTTTCTCCTTTTTTTCTTCTTTGGTAATTCGATCTACTTCTGACATTTTGTATACTAAAATACTTCCGCCTGCGATTTGAATTTTAATTTCTTCTTTTGTCTGTTTAATCACATCGCCTCGAATAACGCTGCCATTTGTTAAGTAAATGACTTCTTCATAATACTGTGCTTCTGCATTGATACAAAATGCTAATAATCCAATAGTTAATAGGTATTTGAAATATTTCATGGTGGTTAGTAAATAGTGATTAGTGATTAGTATTTAGGTTTACAATTTAAGGTACTAAATACTAATCACTAATTACTAAGATTAATTTACTACAATTTTGCTTAATTCTTGTAAGTTATTGACATCACTATAATCGTATTGATAGAATCCATCGCTGCCAATGACTAATAATAGATTATTTGGTAAAGCGATAACATCATAAGTTGAAAAGTCTTTATAATGCTCTAATTCGTCAATATCCATATGGTCTTCAATATCAAAAACTTTTAAACCATAATCGCCTTCGCATAAAAATAGTGTATTATCTGCAATTGACAAACCATGTGGATTATCCATTTCATAAGTTTTTAATAAAGTCGGATTTGAAGGGTTTGAAATATCAATTACTTCCATTTGATCTGTGAAACCATCGCAAATGTTACCAGAACGTAAGGTAACATAAGCCAAATCATCTTTTACAAATACTGGGTCACAAGCTCCAACATGCCAAAATTCAGATAACAAAATTGGACTGGTACGAGAGCTAATGTCATAAATAAACATTCCGTTTGATGAACCTAAAAATAACATATCGTCTTTTGGGAAGATTGTTTCGATATTCCAGCCTACTGTTGATGAACCTAATGGATTTGGATTGGTACGATTTGTAATATCAAAAATATTTAGATTAGAATTATCAACCGTATATAAGAAATCATCTACAATCGTAAAACGAGCCATCGAACCGCCAACACCTTGTCCACCGCCAGAAGAATTTCCAGCACTTTGTGCTGTTGGCATTGCCATATCATTGGATAGGAAAGTATTACCTCTAAACCAGTTATTGTTATTACATTCGACAGTTTCTGTGATAACTTCTGTTTCATAATACGCTAAAATATTCCCATTTGCATCAGCACCCAAAACTGGAAAAACATCTTGTTGACGACTTAATTGTGTTGGTGCTAAAGGATTAGAAATATCTATTGCTAATAAATCCATGAAATTATCAGCATATAAAATATTATCTTTTACAGCCATATCTACATTTCCTTTGATTTCAATAAATCCTACATTTTGCGGACTTGTTGGTTCAGAGTTATCAATGATATGTATACCTTCACGCAGTTCATTGATAAAAATATAATTGTTGTAAAAATAAATTTTGCCTGGTTCTTCTAAGTCTTTGCTACCGACAATTGTCGCATCAGCTCTCATATCCGCTTCTGCTAAGAAGATAGGTGTAGACTTTGTGTACGTAATTTCACGAGTACATTTGTCTTTTGTACAACTTGACATAAAAATCGCTATGGCAAAAAAAGCGATGAATTTTGAAAAATGTTTTTTAGTCATGTCTTTAATTTTTTTTAAAGTGATTTTTGAGTGAATTGGTAGCCTGTTAGTCTCCAGTTTTTTAACTCAAATTTCACTTAGGTTTTTAATTTTAATTTATTAAGTTTTTAGTTGATTAATGATATTTTTATTTAAAAAAGCTGCTTTTATAAATTTTAATGATTAAATATTAATTTTGGATTTTAAAATTCATCAATAGACGATTTTATATCCTTATTATGAATTAAAATTTCATCATAAAAATATTTTCAAGTGATTTTCTATATACTATTGTTCGTTACCGTCTTAATAGTTGCCCAAGCGATAAAAAAAATTTTAGAACAACGGCCACATTTGACAGAAGAAGAGATTCAATTGTTTGTCGATTTAAAGATGGAAACGTCTTCAGAAGAGTATACACGATTTATTGGACATTTGGCTGGATGCAAAATGTGTCAAGATAGATTAGACGCTGCTCAGAATAGTTCACGAGGCGATAAGAATATTGAAACACATTTAGTGTAGGACTGAGTTGGAATCGGTTTATTGGTTGCCAGATACAATTATGCTTAGTTCAAAATCCGACGATACATATTTACCATTTTTTGTTGTGAATAACCAAAACGATACATATTGAAAACTAAAAAATTAGCAATTTGAACACGCATATAAGAGTTGTTTTCATATTTTCGAGCGGAAACAATAGCATCGTTTTTAATAATTCTGAAAGGATATTTTTTAAAAATTTTCTTTAATAAATCATATTCTTCCATAATTAAATAATCATTTCGATAACCTCCAAATTCTTCAAAAATTGCTCTTTTTATAAAAATAGCTTGATCGCCTCCTCGACACCAAAGTTTATCAAATTGTGTGAAATAAGCATTCACTTTTAAAATCCAACTCGAAGAGTCAAAACAATAAGTAAAACAACCTGCTGGATAATCCTCGTCAATTGCTTGTAGAATATCGTTGTAAAACGTTTTGGGTGGCGTTGTATCAGCGTGTACAAATTGTAAGATTTCTCCCGAAGATTGGCTTACGCCAAAATTCATTTGAGCTGCTCGACCTTTTTCAGGACTTTCAACGACTTTCACATTATATTTTTTAGCAATAAAACAAGTATTATCTATACTTCCACCATCAGAAACAATGATTTCTGTGGACGATTTTGGTGTGTTTTTTATTAAAAAATCTAATAATGTTCCAATATTTTCCGCTTCGTTATAGGTCGGAATGACGACAGATAAAAGCATAAATTTTAACTTTTGAGTTGATTAATGGTTGTTATAATTATAGTTGTTGTATTTCACTAAAATTGTAGTAATTAATAACTATATCTTGTAATATAAAATATTATTCCTAAGTGTCTGATTATTAAATGATTATATTAAAAAAAAGATAACAACTATTCTAAATTTTTCCAAAATTAAACAACTTTATGAAAAAATTAATTTTATTACCATTACTTGTCATCTTTATGACGACATTGATGGCTTGTAGTACAAATGAACAAACGAAAGTATCGCAAAATATTACAACAACCTCAACGACTTACACTTTACTTTCCAAAAGATTTATTAATACGCTTAGAGAAAAAGGCGATGTTCAACCAATTATTGATAGTTTAGCAAATGTAAATGAAGATGTTTTAGCTACAGAGCTGACAAATGACAACCAACGTAAAGCGTTTTGGATGAATGTATACAATGGATTTATTCAAGTATTATTACAGGAGAACCCAGAGTTATACGAAGATCGAGGTGCTTTTTTTAAAGAAAAAAGAATGGTTGTCGCTGGAAAAAAACTAAGTTTTGATGACATTGAACACGGGATTATTCGTCGCTCAAAAATAAAGTTATCACTTGGACTTTTATCAAAGTGGAATGTGAGTGATTATGAGAAAAAATTTAGATGTGATGAAACGGATGAACGAGTACATTTAGCACTGAATTGTGGTGCGAAAAGTTGCCCAGCAGTAGCAGCTTATGATGCAGAACGAGTTGATAATCAAATGGATAAGTCTACCAAAATTCATCTACAAGCGACTTCAAAATACGATGAAGCAAACAATACGGTTTATATTACGAGTTTGTTTAGTTGGTTTCGAGGCGATTTTGGTAATAAACGAAAAGTTCGTAAATTCTTAAAAAAATATGACGTGTTACCGAAAGATGCTAAAAAAACAAAATTGTCTTACAATACGTATGATTGGACATTGTATTTAGATAATTATATTGATTTATAAAATTAGTTTTTTGAGTAGAATAATTATGTGATTAACGATTTTCATTTGTTCAACAATAGATGAAAATCGTTAAACAGTAGAAACTTTCTTTTCTTTAAAAAAAAGTTGAAATACTGCACCATTCTCATTGAATGTCTCATAATCTGCCATAAGTTGTCTGACCATACTTTTGATCAGTAACATTCCCATACTATTTGTTTTTTGTTCTAATTCACCATTAGAATAACCGATACCGTTGTCTTGATATTTTAGTTGGAATTTGTCCTTGTTTTTTTCTAACACAATAGCAATATCAAGCGTTTCATCAGATTGTGCATACTTCAAAGAGTTGCTAATCAGTTCTGAACAAACAATACCTAAAGGCACAATCGTTTCCAGGTTGAGTTCAATATTATTGGTATTGACATGAAATGTAAAAGAGTTATCAGTGGTATCTAATGTCTTAAAATAAGCAAATAATTGATTAAGATAATTTTGAATATTTATTTTTTCAAATACTTCGGTTTGGTATAATTGTTCGTGAATCAAAGCGATGCTTCGGACTTTATTAGAAATATCATTGAGTTGAGTTTTTATGTTTTCATCAGCTGTTTTATAGCTTCGGATAGTCAATAAACTTATTACGAATTGTAGATTGTTTTTGACTCGATGATGTATTTCTGAAAGCAAAACAGATTGAAATTCGAGTGCTTCGTTCAAGGCTTTATTTTTGATTGCAATTTCATTTCTTTTCTGACGATTATTAATAAAACTCAAAACACCGACGATAAACAACAAAAGTAATAAAACAATTATTCCTCTTAATGATTGAGTTTGTTGTCGTTCAAGGATTAATTTTTCTTGTTCTTGCTCAATCACAAAAGCGATTTCCCGTTCATTGATGTTATCTTGATTGTATCTAATTGTTTGCTGTTCTCCTGCTTGTTTAGCTTGTTTAAGGTAGACATAAGCAGAGTCAATATTGCCTTGTGCTTCTGCGATAGCTTGTTTGATACTATAAAGTGATTTATAAAAATAGTAGTAGTCGGGAACTTCATCAGTCATTAAATCAGCATATTGAAAAGCGGTATCTAAATGTAGTTGAGCTTTATCAAGTTCATTATTTCTTAAATAACTTTGGGCAATATTCGCTTTTTGTGAAGTCGCACCGATATAGTTTTTCTTTTGAATAAAAATATTTACGGAGGCTTGAAAGTGGTAAATTGATTCTTCAAAATCTTTGGTAGACATTCCCATCAATAAGTGTCCGTCCACAACAGATCGATCAATGTTATATTTTGTTCCATATTCGATAGCTTTCGTTGCATAAATTTTAGTAGAATCAATATTATCAAAAATCCGATGATAAGAAGCATAACGAACTGCATAACGACTGTAAATCGCATTGAGTTTATATTTAATGATAATTTTATTCGCTTCTTTTAAGTTGCGAAGACAATCCTGTTTTCTACCCAAAAACTCGTGAGAACGTGCTACGGAGATGTAAGTTTGTGCGACAATATCCCAATGATTATCACGCTTTGCGTTTTTGATAATCTCATAATACAATATAACAGCTTCGTTTTCTCTTCTCAAAAGTTCCAGTGCTTCTCCTTTTCGGTAGACAACCCAATGAAAAAGCTTACAATTTGTTTTATTTTGATTTTGTAATTTGGTCGCAAGAGAATCTGCTAAATGCAATGCAACAATAGGTGTTTCTGCTGCAATTGCACTAATTATTTTCTTGTAGGTTAATTCTACATCACTTGATAGTGTACAGTCTTTTGCCTCTAAACTTACCGTTAAGTGTAAGCATAAAATGATTAGACAATATGGAATTAAACGCACAGTTCTCATTATTGAGATTTTGGAAACAAATATAGAAACACATGGAAGGATGTAAAGTAAAGGAAATAATCAGATTTGTCCAGTAGAACTATATAAAATGTTCTGAATGGTATCGAATATGTTATAAATGGTTTTAATATTTACCGTTCGTAACATATTCGATACCATTCAGAACATTACGACCTTTTTTTTTGGAACTATATCACAAATCCGCACATATTTGACCTCGAAATGAAAAGGAAGTGAACTTAACAAACACTTCAAAAGTAAACCTCAAAAAACAAAATATTTTAAAAAGTACCAATTTGCTAAAAGTTTAATAATTAGAAGGAGAAAGCCGAAAATCCTCAAGAGTAGGCATGAAAAATAAAATTTACAACATGAAAAATTTACAATTAGTCGTCGTCGTATTTGTACTATCAATTTTTAGTTTACAATTATCAGCACAAGACATTGTTCAGTCTAAATGGCAAAAGCATTTGGGTAAAGGACATATTGCTATTCCTTTTGATGTTAATAAGAAACATGGTGATATACGTGTATATGACCTTGCAACAATACCCGGTATAAATGATTCAAAGTGGATTCCTATAGAAGGCGATATAAACATTGAAATAAATAATTCAACTGTAAAGTGTTTTGAAGAAGCGGACTTTACATACTTCCAAACTATTGTTGATGTACCTGCGAATACGACAATAAATACATTTAGTATTACTTTTGGACAAATTGATGATGGCGCAAGAGCTTATGTATTCAATTCTAAATATCCTAAAGGTACATATCAGCCAGGTTCCGAATTTCGTCTTGGTGCAACAACAAACAGTGTAGCTGATTTTCATACTAAAATAGTTGCAGGAGAAGCGAACCGTATTGTAATTGTTCAATTTGATGATTGTGCAAGAGGAAACACTATTAAACATGCACGCTTAAAAATAAATGGAGAAACTCAAGCTATCTCAACAAAAACGGTAGAGGAGATTCCAATGGTAGCAATGCCTGCTTTAATCGGTCATTGGACTTTTGATAGTGATTCTTTATTAGATTTAACGGGTAATTTTGCTCCTTTAACACGTCATGGCGATGTTCAAGTAATTGATGGAAAACTTAAAGTTGGTAATAACGCTTATGCAACCTCAAAAAAGTATACAGGTATTGCTTTCAAAGAAAAAACGCTTGTTGCATGGGCAAAAATTGATAATCCTAACTCTGGTGGCGGTTCTATCTTGACGGTTGGTAAGCCAACATCGAACTTTGATTTTGATGCTATCGTCTACGCAGAACGTCAAGCTAAAACTTGGATGGCTGGTAGCGGCTGGTTTCATAGAACGCAAGATTTGGGTAGCAAGGCACAGGAAACGACTCCAAATAATGTTGTGAAAATAGCAATTACTTATGGTGATAACAATGGTAACGCAGATGTTAAAATTTACAGAAACGGTGAGTTAGTAGGAGCTTATACTAAAGGGAAAATGTTGAATTGGACAGCAGGACAAACAGGTGTTCTTTTCGGTTTACGTCACTTCTTTAACGGCTTACCTGGCAAACCTTTCGTAGAGGCAAGTATCGAAGAAGCAAGAATTTACTCAGGTGTTTTGACACCTGAACAAATCAAAGCATTAAAAGCGAACTAAGTATTAAGAGAATAAAGACTGTTATAATCCCAAAAAACAAAATACAATCCGTCATTCTACATAGATTGGCGGATTTTTAATTTTATAACAAATCTTCCAAATCTTTCCGCTTCGTCCGACTCACAGGAATTTGCTCACCATTTACCAAAACCACATTGCTTTTGTTCCAACCATTGACATGTAGTGTATTGACGATATAACTGCGATGACATTGGAAAAATAACTGACTTTTTATAATATCTAAAATATCTTGAAGTGATTTTCGAATCGTAATTTTTTCTCTATTTGCTAAGTAAATATTCACATAAATATGATCGGATTTGATATACAGAATTTCTTGTTCTTTGACTCGATGATTTTGAAAACCATCGTTGATGATAATAGATTTTACGGTGGATAGTTCGTTTTGTTGGAAGAGTCGGTGAGCAGTTTCGATAGTCGTGAGTAAGGATTCTTTTTGTATTGGTTTCGCCAAATAACCGAACGGAACGGTTTCGAGTGCTAAATTAAAAATACGTTGGTCATATTGTGAAGTCAGATAGATAAATGGGATTTTCTCCGCTTGTTTTTTAATATATTTTGCTACATCAATACCTGATTTTTCTCCATATAATCGAACATCTAAAACTACTAAATCTGGTTGTTCTCGTTCGATTGCTCGTATAGCTTCTCGATATGATATACAAATATCTTGAACGATATGCCCTTTTTCTTCTAAATATAATCGGATAGTTTCAGCGATGAGAATTTCATCTTCGACTATTAATATTTTCAATGATGACATCTGGAGTATCTTTTAGCATTTTATCGTTTATTCTTTAGCAAATACTCTAAAAGTTATGACCTAAAATAGTAGAAAAACGCTGAGATTTTATGGTTGTTATACAACGTTTACAATGATAAGCTATATAATTTATTGTTTTAGCATAAAACAACAAATTTTAAGATATTCTTATAAATAACTTCGTGCCAAACCGATTAATCTAAAAAAAGATTAAAAATTTGTTGTAAACACATAATTTGCATCAATATTGTACTAACCTACAATAAGGACATTAAATAGCTTTAATAAAGACAGTCGGAAGGTAAACTTTCGACTGTTGATTAACTAACTATTTAACAAATTTATATTAAAAAATAATTTATGAAACAAATTTTGAAATCTTTTATAGTATTGATTTTTGTGACAACAAGTTTTACCACTTTTGCACAAGATAAATCTGATGCTTATCAGTTTAAAGTGAATTTAACGAAAGTAGACAATGATAAGTTATTGGTAGAACTCATTGTTCCTAAGACCGTTAGGAATGAAAAAACGGTAAAATACCATATTCCTAAGATTGTTCCAGGAACATATAGTATTTATAATTTTGGACGTTTTGCGTCAGAATTTACAGCTTACAATAAAAGTGGTCGAGCCTTCAAATCTAAGCATATCAAACATCCAGACTCTAATACCTGGATAATTAAAAAGGCAAGTAAACTACATAAAATTTCATATATCATTGAAGATACTTGGGATACAAATAAAGATAGTAAAAATTCAGATGATTTTATTTTTGAACCTGGTGGAACAAATATTGAAGTTAATAAAAACTTTGTTATTAATAATCATGGATTTTTTGGATATTTTGGAGGATTCAAACGCCGTGACTATTATGTAGAGTTTGATAAACAAGAGCGTTTTTTTGGAGCAACTTCATTGGATAGAGTAGGAGGAGACTCGGATACAGATGTTTTCCACGCTCAAAATTATATGGATTTAGCAGATGCACCGATTATGTATTGTGAACCTGATACAACAATTGTGAAAGTCGGAAATGCTGATGTTTTGATTTCGACCTATTCACCGAATAATATGGTCAGTTCTGATTTTATTGCATCGCAAGTAGAGCCGATTTTACAAGCACAAAAAGAGTATTTGGGCGGAACGTTGCCTGTTGATAAATATGCATTTATTATTTATTTAAATGATGGTTCATCTTATTCTGGAAAGTTTGGTGCGTTAGAACATTCGTATTCTTCGTTGTATTATTTGCCAGAAATGGATCCTGAACAAATCGCTCAAACGGTTCGTGATGTTGCGGCTCATGAGTTTTTTCATATCGTAACACCTTTGAATATTCATTCCGAAGAAATCCATAATTTTGATTATATCAATCCGAAAATGTCAATGCACTTGTGGCTGTATGAAGGTGTGACGGAATATTCTGCTGGTCACGTTCAAGTGACACAAGGTTTGATGCCGATTGAATCGTACTTGAATGTAATGGCAGGAAAAGTACGAAATGCTCAAACATATGAGGACAATTTGCCATTCACAAAAATGAGTAGTAATGTCTTGACAAAACATAAAGATCAGTATGGAAATGTGTACGAAAAAGGTGCATTAATCGGAATGTGTTTGGATATTCGTTTGCGTCAATTGTCAAATGGTGATGTCGGATTACAAAAAGTAATTCAGAATTTGGCGGCTGAATTTGGTAAGAATAAGGCGTTTAAAGATGAAGAATTATTTGAAATTATTACGAAATTAAGTTATCCGGAAATTGGTGAATTTTTTGAACGTTATGTTGCAGGAAAAGATGCTTTACCGATTGCTGACTATTTGGCAGAAGCAGGAATTTCGTATTATCCTAAAAAGGAAGTGAACGATATTTCGTTATTTGGCGGTGATCCGAATAAGTTTATCGGTGTCGATTATAGTCGAATGAGTTTCAAAATCGGAAGTGCTGCTGGTTTAGATGCTTTCGGTAAAGATTATATTGGTTTTAAAGAAGATGATGTAATCAAGTTGTGGAATGGCGAAAAATTGACTTTTGATAACATCAACGAAGTTTTGGGAAAATACGCAGGAACGGCAAAAGAAGGTGATGATTTGTCAATTACGGTTATTCGTGATGGAAAAGATATGGAATTAAAAACCAAAATCACTTCGATTCCCGTTGAAAAAGAACACGTTATTTTGTTGTCTGAAGATGCTTCCGAAGAACAGTTAAGATTACGTAAAGCTTGGCTGGGAGATTATAAAATGAAAGCAGAGATGAAATAGATTTAAGTAACAATTAGAAGGTAATAGGTGAAAACTTATTATCTTCTATTTGTTATTTCATTAATATTGCCCAAATCATTTTTAATTTTTGAATAATTGTTGTTTTTATTTCTTTATTAATAATGGGTTGAGTATCAATTTTTTTCCCTCGTTTTAAAGTCTTTTTTGTGAACTCATTTGAAGACATTTGCCACTTTAATAAAAACGTTTTTTTCCCTTTATTATGCCTAACTTTTCCCGTTGATTTTGAACCAAAATGATAGACTCGACTCGCTGAAATACCTTTGAAATATCGAACACCAGCTTCCCAAAGTTTTCGAGAAAAATCAGGATCAGAATACATTCCTGGCGAAAATTCAACACTATATCCACCAACCAAATCCCATAAATCTATATGTACAACATTCGGTGGCCAAGTTGCACCTTGCCAATTTTTTTTTATAAAATTATTATACTCATTTAATAATTTATCTTCTCTGAAATTATCTAAATTGTCACCATAATCTTGTACAATAACACAAGGATTTCCCGTATCTGTTGGTTCTATCATTGTTGCCGAAAGGAAAAAATTATTATGTCCAATTTCATCAATTTCTTGTTTTAATGGCAAATCCCAATTTGGACAAGCGTACATATCGTCATTGAAGTAGCAGATATATTTGGCTTTCGACAATGAACGAGCAGCATTTAGTCCAAAACAGATACCGATATTTTTCGTTGCATAAACGTAATCGAAGTTTTGTGATTTTACCCAATCCAAAGTTCCATCTTTCCCTTCGTTAATAATCACGATGATTTGATGGTCAAAATGTGCATTTTTTTGAATACTTTTGATACACAATTGTAGATATGGCAAGTTGTTCCAAGTTGGTAACAAAATGGAAAATAATGAATTTTTACTATCGGATTGTTGGACTTTTTGTATCATAATTGAAAAACAAAACTACTTGTAAATAATTGAATCACAAAAGATATTTGGTTCTTTGAAAAATTTCCCCGAGAAATCGGGACAAACTGTGGAACAATAGAAATTTTGGAATCTATCAATACAAAAAACTATTTTAAGTAATTCGTGTATTTTAGGTTTATCACACCTTGTCCCGATTTCTCGGCAGGATTTTTTCAAAGAACCAGTAATATTTACTTCATATTTCTTATTCTATCGCCTTCATTCCATTATATTTTGTACGTATATTCAATAACTTGTCAATAGAAATCGTTACGATTTTTAAGACTTTTAAAAAAGTTATACCTTGCTTGTAGTTTGGTTTAAGTAGTTCCTACATAAAAAACAACTTAAACCGTACTAAACAACTTAAACGACTAAACTACAAAACAACTTAAACTAAAAAATATGAACTTTAGATTAGCAACACTCACCTTATTATTTGTTGGTTTCATGATGCCAACAGCAAATGGACAATTAATTAATTTTGAAGAAACTTGGCAACAGTTTCTAAAAGAAAGTAAAACTTCTAATATTAGTAAATTACCGAAACCATCAAAGGAAGAATCAGAAAATTATGTCAAATATAATTTGATGTATGGAAATTCTCGCTTTTGTGAGGGTAATATTGCGAAAGCAAAAGAACTGATGCGAAATATCGAACAAATGGGAGCGACAACTTATGATGCAATTCCTGGTTTTAAGGCTCGATATGAAGATTTGGAAACCAAAATAAAAGCTGCAATTGAAGCCGATATGCTTTGGAAAAACTTTTTGTTGAATGGTTCGATTACAGAAGAAGAATTAGAGGATGTGCCTTTGGCGATTCGAGTTTGTGAAAAAGGTACATTGGCGAAGTATTCTTACATGCAAACACATACGTATTATTGTCAAGGAAATGTAGATAAAGCTCAAAAACGTTTTGAAAATTATACATTAAAAATTGTTGATAAAACATCATTAAAAATAGATGATGTAGAAGGTCTTGGCCCGAAAGTCGAGGAAATGCGTCAAGTTTTTAAGGCTTTGAAAGTATTGGATAAATCTTGGGCATCTTATATAGAAAGTGATGTTTCGGAAGGTTTTGAGGAAAATTTGCCAGAAATTGATTGTTATCCGATTCCGTCAATGAAGGGTTATATGTTGATTGCGGCTCAAGATATTTGTAAAAATGGTGCGAGAATGTTGAAGAAAATTCAAGCATTACAAGAAATCAATACGCATGATGTCCCGACAGAATTAGCTGAAAAAATAACTTGGTTAGAAGGTGAAGTAGCAACGTATACTGGTGATTTATCGACTTTGAATAAGGCGTGGAAAGAGTTTGTACCGAGTGATAATTTGAATAAATCAATTGATTTTGACTTGATTTATTGTGATAAAGAAGCACAAGTTCGCTCGTATATTATGAATGGAACAATCAATGTTTGTACACTTGGAAAAGAAATGTTAGGTAAAATCGCAGAAGTTCAAGCTGACTACAATCCTGATTTGACGAAAGTCACGTTAAAAAAATTAGAAAACTTAAAAGAATCGGTCAATTCTATTGATGATAACAAAAAAATATTAGATAAATCGTGGGCAGAATTTTTAGAAAAAGATACCTTAATGTCGATTGATTTTGGTTATAAATATTGTGATAAAGTAGATATTATCAAAGCGTACACAATGAATGGCTTGGTAAATATCTGTACGGAAGGTGTCGCAATGATGGAAAAAGTAGATGAAATTCAACTATCTTTTGAGCCTGAACTAAGTACAGAATTATCTGAACGAGTAGCAAAATTAAATGAATTAGCCCCAAAATATGTTGCTGAAGCAAAAGCATTGAAGAAGCTTTGGAAAACTTACATTGCTGATGGTGACACACTTACAGCAGAATACGAATTAGCAAATTTTTATTGTGATCCAATTCAACAAGTACAATCATATATCATCAAAGGTCATTTTGAGACTTGCGTCAATGGTCAACCTGTTTTAGATATAATTGATGTGTATATGAAAAAAAATAGTGTCAAATTGGACAAAGCAACCGATTGTGCGTTGACTCGTTTACGAATCAAAGTTTGGGATTGTCGTTGGTGGGAACTGGTGAGACAAGCACGAAAGGAAACGCATGAAGAACGGGAACGTTTTGGGCCTTTATCGGCAGGTTGGATGTATGGCGATTTGAATGGGCCAGATTTGCCTTGTGAAACAACTGTTTCGTATTATCCGATTGGACATATTGGTATTAAATACAATATCACCGTTTTTCTTTGTCAGAATATTGACTTAGCAAAAATGGGCGACCCAGAGTATTATCAAAAGATTTCGACCTGGGTTGACACCAAAGTTTTGCAAGAATATTGTGAACCAAATATGAGATGTAAAGAAGAGTTTTTTGTTTATTTGGAAGGACACACGGACGGAAATCCGTTTCGAGGTGCGAGTTATAAACGTTCTTTGGATATTCCTGCTGGAACACCTTTCCGTCATTTGACCAATGAAGAAATTAATAATAAAGTGACTGAAAGAGAAATCAAAAATCGTTTGCAAAATAATATGGAATTAGGAATTGCAAGAGCTTGGACAGTAAAACAACAGTTAGATTTTATGAATGTTCCTATCAGTATCGGTGCTTACGAGCATCCGAAAACAGAAAAAGGTGGCGAATATCGTCGTATTGCGATTGAGTTAAATATGACGAATTTATTATTAGATTATTATGAAAAATTATTGAACAAACTTTGGGTTGAATCAGGAATTGGAGATAGACCGAAAGCATGTAAATAATTTAGTTTAAGTAGTTTTGTAGTTTAAGTAGTTTAAGTAGTTATTAGTGGTTCGTGAAAAACTACTCAAACTACTCAAACTACTCAAACTACTCAAACTTATTTATGAAAACCATTCTACTAACTGCTTATGCCATTAATCCGTATAAAGGCTCGGAAGATGGAACAGCTTGGAATATTACAACACAGATTGCGAAGCATTGTAAAGTCATTGCGATAACACGAGAGAATAATCAAGAATACATTGATAAATGGCTGAATGAGAACGAATTGGAAGGAAAAGAAAACTTGCAGTTTGCGTATTTTGATTTGCCGTATTGGATGCGTTTTTGGAAAAAGGGTGGTCGAGGTGCGTTGTTGTACTTTTATATGTGGCAATTTGGGATTGTGAATTTTATAAAACGCAATAAGTTAGAATTTGATATTGCTCATAATTTGAATTTTCACTCGGATTGGACACCAACTTTTTTGTGGCGATTGAAGAAGCCTTTAGTTTGGGGACCAGTCGGTCATCATCACAAAATTCCTAAGGAATATTTGACGAAGTTTTATGGTCAAAAGTCATTTATTATGGATAGAATCCGATGGTTTACGAAGTTATTCTTTTGGAATATTGACCCGTTTTTGAAGATTGCAAAGCGGAAATCTAAAGCTGTTTTGCCGATAAACTCAAGTGTAATTCGGATGATGAATTTGTCGAAAGACAAAGCACATATAATTCCTGCAGTCGGTTCAGAGTCTGTTAATCAAGACTTTATCAAAAACGAAGAACAATTTAATGTTTTGTCAATTGGTCGTTTTGTACCGTTGAAAGGTTTTGATATTACGGTGAAAGCGTTTACGCAGTTTTATAAAAAGCTCTCCGAAAGCGAGCAGCAAAATGTAAATTTGTGGTTGGTTGGAAAAGGTTCGTATGAGAAAGCCTTACGGCAAATGATAGCAACGTATCAAGTCGAAGATGGTATCGAAATCATTAATTGGGTTGAGCGTTCGGCGTTGAAGAATATTTATGAAAATGCTCATTTGTTCTTTTTTCCATCGCATGAAGGTGCAGGAATGGTTGTTCCAGAAGCGTTTTCGTACCGAGTTCCTGTTTTGTGTTTTGATAATTATGGCCCTGGTGAGTTTGTTACGCCAGAAAGTGGCATTGCGATTCCGTATTCTGAATATGAAAAATCTATTGATGAGTTTGCAGACGAATTGATGAATTTGTATCGTAATCAAGAACGATTGAAAGCATTGGAAAAAGGTGCAATTGAGCGTTATGAATCGTATTTTGATTGGAATGTAAAGGGAAAACAGATTGTGGAAATTTATGAAAAAATAATTTAACTTAAAACATCTCAAATGAAGTAAAAAACTTTATTGACAAAGATTATTGGAATTTCACTTATCATTTTTGGGTGTTATTGCTTTATTTTTGTCTTGAATGATTACGATTATTACAATTGTCCAAATCAAACAATATTTATTGCAAGCTCAATTATTATTGTTGTAGGTGCTTGGTTGATTAATGATTATAAAGATAAACCTAATCCATAAAAAACATCAAACATGGACTTCAAAACCCGAATGTAATCTAAGAGTTTGTCTAAAATAAATGGGCAGTTTTCATAATTAGACTTTATTCTAAATAATTTCGTATGAAGCTAAATTATCTTTTATCGCTACTCTTTCCACGAGGTTTCGGGACAGGCTGTTAACAAAATACTCCTGTAGCTAAGGCTACACTCCGTTTTTGTCGCCTTGATTAGCAATAAAATCTTAATTTCCATTCATTACTAAACTATTTTAGAATAAAGTCTATTGACTAAAAAATAAATTCCCGTCAAATTCATAAAAACCTACCGTATCCATATAGATGGGCAGATAGGAAAAGTTGAAATTATGGTGTCATAGCTACGCTATTTTGTAGTATAATGACCATGATTTTCTACAGACAGCACCAGAGCTAACGCTCTTATTACATTAATTTTCTATCAAAATACGATAAAAGAGCGTTAGCTCTGATTCTGTCTGTAGAAAATGGTATCCAAAGATCTACAGAGTAGCGTAGC
>JBGCFH010000197.1:0-25485 GCA_045106825.1 Saprospiraceae bacterium
AAAAATTGTCAAACAACCAAAAAAATAATTTTGTTAATGAAAAATCTGCGTGAATCTGCGAAATCTGCGTGAGATGATTGTTTTGCAAGGCAAAACGTAATATTTTCATTTTTAAGTTTAATATCAGCGAAACATGAATATTCACTTGAAAAAGTGAATAGGCTTTTTAGATAATAACAGTTTAGAAAATGTCAATATTTAAACATAATCATAAACCACTTTATAATTCGGATCCTCGATAATATTTACATCAATAATCGCTTCTGCATCTTTCAATAATTTTCGACAATCTTCACTCAAATGCTTTAAATGAATCACTTTTCCAGCTTTTTGGTAGCGTTCTGTCAATTTATTTAAGGCTTCGATACCAGACATATCCGCAACACGACTTTCTGCAAAGTCAATAATCACTTCTTCAGGATCATTTTCAATCTCGAATTTAGAATTAAAAACAGCAACAGAACCAAAGAATAAAGGCCCATAAATTTCATAATGTTTCGCACCATTTTCATCAATGCGTTTTCTTGCACGAATGCGCGTCGCATTTTCCCACGCAAAAACTAAGGCAGAAATAATCACACCGATTAAAACCGCTAAAGCTAAATTATGTAACAAAACCGTAATTCCTGCTACTAAAACCATGACCAAAACATCAACTTTTGGCATTTTACCAAATGTCTTTAAACTTGCCCATTCAAATGTTCCGATAGCCACCATAATCATTACACCAGTCAAAGCCGCCATTGGCAATTGTTCGATATATTCAGCGGCAAACATGATGAAACATAACAACATGATAGAAGCGACAATACCAGATAATCTCGCTCTTGCACCAGATGAAATATTGATTAAACTTTGTCCAATCATTGCACATCCACCCATTCCAGAGAAAAATCCAGTTAAAATATTTGCAGTTCCTTGTGCAATACATTCTTTATTACTTCGTCCACGAGTTCCAGTGATTTCATCAATCAAGTTCAATGTCAATAAACTTTCAATCAAACCAACACCAGCGATAATTAAAGAATAAGGGAAAACGATTTTTAAAGTTTCTAATGTAAATGGTACTTCGGGAATGTGAAACGGTGGAAATCCACCTTGAATAGAAGCAATGTCGCCAACTGTTCTGGTGCTAATTCCGAATCCTAATACAATCGCAGTAACGACCAAAATCGCAGCTAAAGAAGAAGGAAAGACTTTTGTTAATTTTGGTAAACCCCAAATAATCAGCATCGTCAAACCGACCAAACCTAACATCAAAAATAATGGTTCGCCCGAAAGCCAACTTTCACCAGCTTTAAATTGGTCTAATTGTGCTAAGAAAATGACAATCGCCAATCCATTCACAAAGCCAAACATTACTGGATGTGGCACTAAACGAATGAATTTTCCTAATCGCAGAAATCCGGCAGCAGCTTGTAAAATACCAGCTAATATTACGGCAGCAAAAATATATTCAACGCCACCAGGTTCTGACTTTGCTAAAGCAATAATCACAACAGCAACAGCTCCAGTTGCACCCGAAATCATACCAGGTCTTCCACCCAAAATGGAAGTGACTAAACCCATCATGAAAGCAGCGTATAAACCAGTCAAAGGTGACAAACCTGCGATTAATGCAAACGCAATCGCTTCGGGAACTAAAGCCAAAGCCACCGTTAAACCTGATAAAATCTCGTTTTTATAATTGACTTGTTGTTTTAAGTCAAATAAATTTAAATACTTTTCCATTTTTAAATCTTCTATTTCTTTAGGTACAATCCCGAGTACTCGGAATTATTTATGTTAAACGCTCTCAGCGTTTTGAGTTACTTTTATGCAAAAGGTCGCAAAAGTAATCGTTCTGATTCGAAATAAAAATGATTTCATACTAAATCTAAAAGTGTTGAAAATACTGAATTTTAAATGAATTTGGTGTTTGTTCTCAATGACTTATAATTTATAAGGTAGAAAAGTATATAACATTATTTTCTAATGAATTGTATTGATATTCAGAAGGTTATTCGGAAATTTTTCAATGTTATTTTTTTGTAAAGAGTGTTACTGACTCCAAAAATACAACTTTGACAATATATTTTTTAATTCCAAAACTGAAGCGTTATCAAGCCATTGGCGTTAATTTTATTTTATAAAAATTAAATGCTCTCGAATCACCTTCGCTTTCAATGATGTCAATAGATTTGGTTGAAGGATTGATAGATGGAAAAAACAATTTGAAACGCAATACTTCTCCTTTTTTATAAAAATGATGTCGATAAGGAGCAACTGGAATATTTTTTACTTTTTGTAATTTGAATTTTTCGCCTTTATTCGTCCTGATGCAAGTTTGAGGGAAAATATTGACATAACCACCATATTCATAAGGATTTTCATGTCTAAATTCTACAATTGTATATTTATCCGTAATCGTAACTTTTAAGATTTCGATATGCGAATTACTCTTTCCATTATATTCGGGATTTGTATAAACTTGTGCGAAACAAGTTACAGAGATACTAATTAGAAAAGCGAAAACGAATAGTTTTTTCATGGTTGAAATGTTTTAATAATTGTTAATATTGAATTTCTAAAACTGTAACGTTTTTAATCATAAAAATCATATTTGTAAATATGTTTTAAAGTCATAAATCCTTCAAGTTCATCACGCACCAATAAATTATTTTTATAATAATACAAAGTGATTACTGAAGGATCTTCATCAGGAAATTCTATTGTTTTTATTAACTGATTCTTAGCATTATAAACACTTCTTTTATCCATAAATGGTTCATCATGAATATAAGATTTAAACTGTATTTCATTACCTTTTTTATCGTATTTATAATCATATTTCCACACAATAGATGAATCCGTTCTCGAAGCAATATATTGCCCATGTATTTTGGAAACGTAGCCTTCATTATTATAAACATAAGTGTAAACACAAGGTTTTGTACCAGTTTTAGTTCGTTTCATCAAACGACCCGTTTTGTCATATTCGTATTGGAAAACAATATTTGATGCATTTTGATCTTTGATAATTCGTTGGAATAGTAAGTTGTCTTTATAAAACATTTTTTCTATCAAATCCGCTTTACCTTTTGCTCCAATTGTTTTTATATTTAACGTTCTTCCTTCTTTATCATATTGAATAACTTCTACTAAAAAACTATCAAGGCTTAGGTTACTATGTGCGTATTTATAACGAGTTTTAATTTGATTTTTTCGAATTTCCGCACAATCCCTTAGAAAACTTTGAGCATAAACACTACTCCATGATTTATCTTTTGAAAGTTGTTTATTCGACTGACAAGCGGAGAAAATTATGAAAAAGATTGTTACGATTAAAAATAATTGCTTCATTTTAATTTCTGGTTTTAATAGTGTTTTAAAATTAAATCTTAGTCTATCTTTTTTATTAAACTAAAATTGTAGTATCGTAGTATATGTTCTGTATAATAAATAAAATGCAGAAATATATTTCATGAAATATAAAATAAACCAAATCAATTATTTAAATTAAGTCTAAATAATTTATTAAATTGAAATGACTTTAAAAAATGATTTTTAATCATTCCAATTTTAGCAAAACCCTTACTATCTTTGCACGGAATTTTGGAGTGTTAATTAAAGCTTAACGTTTTTATTACTTCCAAAGTATAACTATTCAAGTAAAGATTTTTAATGTTGATTAATCCCAAAACATTTAGAAATAGATGTTGTTAGGGATAAAATGATATTTTAAGAATCATATTTCAGATACACTCAAATTAAAGCATATTTTGAAAAAGTGGTCAGTTAAACTCGGGTTCCTGTCTGTCTTAATGCTTGCTGGACTTTCAGCAAATGCACAATCGCCTGATGGCGGAAGTTCCAATCTTTTAGTTGCTTTCATCGCATTCTTAGTATTTATACTATTAGTAATCATTGTTATGGTTGCCGATAGGTTGATGCGTGTCACCGCAACTCAAACTGGAGCAGATAAGACAGGAGAAAATTATTCGGTTTTTCCACATTTGGAAGAAGTTTTCAGTTCATCAAAATCTTATGCTACTTCATCAAGCGTCATCAAACTAAAACAAGGATATGATATTCCTTTAGAAGGTGATGCAGAGAAAGTAATTGGAGAAACAGCAGCACCTGTTCGTTATGCGATTAAACCGACAGACTTTCAAGGAATGTCACCGATTCCAAAAGTGACAGTGGAAATCGAAGGTACAGTAAAAGCTGGTGATCCAATCTTTTTTGATAAGAAGCGACCAGAAGTGATGTTTTGTTCTCCAGTAAGTGGACAGTTAATCGAAGTCAATCGTGGTGCAAAGCGTAGAATTACGGAAGTTGTCATTTTAGCAGATAAAGAGCAAGAATCTCGCTCTTACGATTTGCCTAATTTAGACAATGTTAGTCGTGAGGAATTAGTAGGATTTATGGCAGCAAATGGTTTATTACCATTTCTTCGCCAACGTCCTTATAACATCGTTCCAGAAATTACGGCTGTACCAAAGAACATTTTTGTTTCAACATTTAATACAGCTCCATTAGCACCTTGTTCTAACATGGTAGTTGCAGGAAATGAAGCAGCTTTCCAGAAAGGTTTAGATGTTTTAGCAAAATTAACTCCTGGTACGGTTCATTTAGGTTTGAATGCCGCTGACACTGGTATTTCTTCGGCTTTCGCCAATGCAGAAGGTGTTGGGAAACATTGGTTTGATGGACCACATCCAGCAGGTAATGTTGGGATTCAAATCCACCAAATCGCACCTATTAATAAAGGTGATATTGTTTGGACAGCAGATGTAAACGCAGTTATTGTTATTGGTCGTATGTTTACAGAAGGTCGTTTCAATACTGAACGTGTGGTTGCTTTGACAGGTGCAGAGTTAGAAAATGCACATTATGTGAAAACACATCAAGGAGCAAATGTCGAAACGTTATTAGCTGATAATGTAACTAACGAAAATGTTCGAGTTGTTTCAGGTGATGTTTTGACAGGTGAAAAAATCAGTGATAAAGGTTATTTAGGGTTTTCTGATAATCAAGTTACTGTTTTAGCAGAAGGTGATTATTACGAAATGTTTGGTTGGTTAGTGCCGATTGCACCTCGTCCAAGTATCTCTAATACTTTTCCACATTTTGCTTATCCTGAAAAAATGGTGGCGAATACCAATACACATGGTGAGCATAGAGCATTTGTGGTAACAGGTCAGTACGAATCTGTTTTACCAATGGATGTTTATCCACAACACTTATTCAAATCAATTATCGTAAATGACTTTGAGCGCATGGAAGGCTTAGGGATTTATGAGTTGGTAGAAGAAGATGTTGCTTTATGTGAGTTTGTTTGTACTTCTAAGCAAGATTTACAGCAGATTTTACGCAAAGGATTGGACATGGTGCGTGATCAAGGATAATTTTTAATTATGAATTACTTGTCCCGATTACTCGGCGATTAATTATTAATTATTGACATTCTGAAAAATATAATTTATAGGTTATAACTTATAATTCAATAAAATGAAATTATTAGATTTTCTAAAAAGTATAGAGCCAGACAAAAAAAAGTCGCCATTCTTACATACACTGTTTGATGGTTTCTTCACGTTTGCTTATGCTCCAAATACTATTACGAAAGGTGGTGTACACGTTCGTGATGGAATGGATTTAAAGCGAACAATGGTACACGTTGTAATCGCAATGCAATTGTGTTATGTTTTTGGTACATATAATATTGGTCACCAACACTTTGTAGCGTTAGGTGAACATACTGCGTTCCTTTCAGGCTTTCACTTGAAATTGGTACATGGTTTAATTAAATTGATTCCTTTATTCGTTGTAGCGAATGTTGTTGGTTTAGGTATTGAGTTTTGGTACGCCACGAAAAAAGGACATCCGATAGAAGAAGGTTTCTTGGTTTCGGGTGCATTGATTCCATTAATCATGCCACCAGATTTACCATTATGGATGTTGGCTTTATCGGTTGCTTTCGCAGTAATCATTGGTAAAGAAGCATTCGGTGGAACTGGTATGAATATTTTGAATATCGCTTTATTAGCTCGTGTATTTATCTTTTTTGCTTATCCAACAGATATTTCTGGTGATAATGTTTGGATTTCAAACATCGAAAAAG
Source organism: Saprospiraceae bacterium (assembly GCA_045106825.1). Taxonomy (GTDB): domain Bacteria; phylum Bacteroidota; class Bacteroidia; order Chitinophagales; family Saprospiraceae; genus CAWVWD01. The sequence continues at coordinate 6,107 of JBGCFH010000197.1, forward strand.
ATGGTTTGAACTACTTTGGTGGTGATTACAGTTTTGTACATGGTGCTTTTGATTGGATATTCAATGGAGTTGGTTGGTCAACATTCGGTGAAGGCGGAAAAGCCGTCGTTGATGGTTACACTGGTGCAACACCGTTGGCGTTAGCCGCAAAAGGTGGCTGGGCAGCTGTAACTGAACACTACTCAACTTCTCAAATGCTTTGGGGAACTATTCCAGGTTCAATTGGTGAATCTTCTAAACCATTAGTTATCGTTGGTGCGTTAATGTTAGTTGGTTTAGGTATTGCATCTTGGAGAATCATGGTTTCTATGGTATTAGGTTGTGCCGTAATGGGTATGATTTTTAATGCTTGGGATGTAACTGTATTTATGGATGTTCCTTGGTATTATCACTTCTATATGGGTTCTTTCTTCTTTGCGATGGCATTTATGGCAACTGACCCTGTAACTGCCGCTTCGACAAACAGAGGAAAATGGATTTATGGATTTTTAATCGGTTCAATCGGTTTAATTATCCGTGTAATCAATCCAGCATATCCAGAAGGTTGGATGTTAGCAATTTTATTATTAAACGTATTTGCTCCACTTATTGATCATTATGTAATTGAGGCAAATATAAAAAGACGTTTGAGCCGTGCAGCATAGTACAAGTCAAGTAGTCATGTTTACAGTCGGAATGACTTCGATTGTTGCTTTATTGTTAGCAGGAATGTTCACATTCTTAAAGCCTGTACATGACACCAACGAAGCGTTATACAACAAGAAGCAAATTCTTGGAGCTTTGAACGCACCTTTAGAAATCAACGCAGATAACTTAACAGATGAAGAAGTCGCAAAATACTTTGAAAACGTTGAGCAGCTGGTTGTAAACTCAAAAGGTGAACCTGTCGAAGGTATCAAAGCAGAAGATGTAAAAATGGAAAAAGAGGAGAAAAAAGCGATTGAAGATCGTAATTTCCCTGTTTTCATTATGAATAATAAAGGTGAAAAATACTATATTCTGACAGTTAGAGGAAATGGTCTTTGGGATAAAATTTGGGGTTGGATTGCTTTAGAGTCTGATTTGAATACGGTTGCAGGTGCAGCATTTGGACACAAAGCAGAAACACCAGGTTTAGGTGCAGAGATTAAAGATAATGCAGGTTGGAAAGCTCAATTCGCAGGTGAAAAACTTTATACGGATGCAGGAGAATATGTTTCTGTGGACATCGTAAAAGGTGGTGCTGATCCAACGAATAAAAATGGTGTTGATGCAATTTCTGGGGCAACGGTAACTTGTGTCGGTGCAGCAGATATGATTCATGATGGAATCGCCTTGTATTTACCTTATTTAAATTCTCTTTCTGATACTAAAACAGGACAGAAATAATCTTGACTGTTGAATTGTTATATTGTTAAACTGTTATAAAACATTTGAACAATTAAACACTTGAACAATCAAACAATAAATTAAAAAATGGCTGAAACAGCAGTAAAGCCTCAAGTTGAGGAAAAAGAGCCGCTATTTGGTAAGAAAGAAAAAATCTTGATTACCGATCCGTTGAATGATAATAACCCGATTACGGTTCAAGTATTGGGGATTTGTTCTGCTTTAGCGGTAACAACTTTGGTTGTGCCATCATTCGTAATGGCAATTGCAGTAGTTTTTGTATGTGCTTTCGCAAATTTAATCGTATCACTTTTACGTAATTCGATTCCGACACAAATTCGTATGATTGTACAATTAGTCGTTATTGCAACATTAGTAACCGTTGTAGAATTAACACTAAAAGCATTATCATTCGAGGTTTATAAGCAATTATCTGTATTCATCGGTTTGATTATTACAAACTGTATCGTAATGGGACGTTTGGAAGCATTCGCTATGGCGAATAAACCTTGGCGTTCATTTTTAGATGGTGTTGGTAATGGTTTAGGTTACGGTTTGATTTTATTAATTGTAGCAGCAGCTCGTGAAGTATTTGGAAAAGGTAGTTTTGCAGGTTTCCAAATTATTGGGAATACGCCTGATTATTTAATCAATACAACAGATTCTGTAATGTTCGGTTGGTATGCTAATAATAACTTAATGGTATTACCAGCAGCAGCGATGTTTGTAGTTGGAATTTTGATTTGGATTCAACGTAGTTACAATACAAAGTTGGTTGATATTTCGTAAGAAAATTGATTGCTACATTGCTACATTGTTACATTGTTTTTTTAAACAATCGAACAATTAAACAATCAAACAATCAAACAATTTTAAAAAAAATGGAATCTTTAAATATTTTTATTAAAGCCGCTTTTATTGATAATATGGTATTAGCATATTTCTTAGGAATGTGTTCTTACTTAGCGGTATCAAAAACAGTTAAGACCGCAGTTGGTCTTGGCTTGGCTGTAATTTTCGTATTAGGAATTACAATGCCAATTAACTGGATTATTTCAGAGTTCTTGTTGAGTGAAACAGGACTTTTTGGAACAGATTTAACCTTCTTACGCTTTATTTTATTCATTGCGGTGATTGCCTCAATGGTACAGTTAGTAGAAATGGTAATTGAAAAATTCTCACCTGAACTCTACGCTGCATTAGGTATATTTTTACCATTAATCACAGTAAATTGTGCGATTTTAGGTGGTTCATTATTCATGGTTTCTCGTGAGTATACTTTTGGTCAATCGGTTTCATTTGGATTAGGTTCTGGAGTAGGTTGGTTTTTAGCGATTATTGCGATTGCTGCAATTCGTGAAAAATTACGTTATTCAGATGTTCCGCCTGCATTAAGAGGTTTAGGTATTGCCTTTATTTTGACAGGTTTGATGGGAATTGCATTCATGAGTTTGATGGGAATTGATCCTGCAGCTTTGACTGCTGGAAAATAATTTTAGATATGAGATATTAGATATTAGATAATAGATTTTAGACTACTAAAATCTAACGTCTAACATCTAACGTCTAAAATAATAGAAAAATGTTTTTAATAGATTTAATGCCGATTCTTTGGGCAGTTGTAGTGTTTACAGCTGTAATCTTACTTTTGGCGTATGGTCTAATCTTGGCACGTAAGCAATTAGTACCTCAAGGTGATGTAAAACTTGTGGTCAATGGTGACGAAGAGAACCCAATTATTACACAGCCAGGAACGACTTTATTAGGTGCATTAGCAACTCAAAACGTATTCTTACCTTCTGCTTGTGGTGGAGGTGGAACTTGTGCCATGTGTTTGTGTCAAGTTGATTCAGGTGGTGGAGATGTACTACCAACAGAAATGAATCACTTAACACGTAAACAAGCTGCTGATAATTGGCGTTTGGCTTGTCAGGTAAAGATTCGTGAAGATATGGAACTTCGTGTTCCAGAAGAAATCTTTGGTATTAAGAAATGGGAATGTACAGTTAAGTCTAATTACAATGTGGCTTCTTTTATTAAGGAGTTTGTAGTAGAGTTACCGGAAGGCGAGGAGTTAGACTTCGAAGCTGGTGGATATATTCAGATTGATGTACCAAAGGTAGAGGTTGATTATAAGAATATTGATATTACTTCTCATCCGAGAATGGGTAAACCAGCAGGTGAATTTCAATCTGAATGGGACAAATTCGGTCTTTGGGATTTGAAAATGAAAAATGATGAGCCGATTTTCCGTGCTTATTCAATGGCAAATCACCCAGCAGAAGGTAATATCGTGATGTTGAATATTCGTATTGCAACGCCACCTTGGGATAGAGCGAAAAATGGTTGGATGGATGTAAATCCTGGTATCTGTTCTTCTTATGTATTCGACCAAAAACCTGGTGACAAAGTAACGGTTTCAGGCCCTTACGGTGAGTTCTTTATTAAGAATACGAAGAAAGAAATGGTTTATATCGGCGGTGGTGCAGGTATGGCTCCTTTACGTTCACATTTGTTACACTTGTTCCACACATTGAAAGAAACGGATCGTAAAGTTTCATTCTGGTATGGTGGACGTACAAAACGTGAGTTGTTCTATGTAGAAGATTTCCGTGAAATTGAAAGAGAATTTCCAAACTTCAAATTCCATATTGCTTTAGATAATCCGTTACCTGAAGATAATTGGAAAGTACAAGAGGAAATTGGTGATGAAGGCGATGGTTTCCAAGGTTATATCATGCAAGTTTGTTATGAGAAATACTTGAAGAATCACCCAGAACCAGAAGAAGTAGAATATTACTTCTGTGGACCTCCGATGATGAATGCTTCTGTTATCAAGACATTAGATGAATTAGGTGTTCCAGAAGAGAATATCGCATTTGATGATTTCGGTGGATAGATTTCTAATTAGGAATTGGAAATTGATAATGTCTAGTCCTGAAATAGGGTTACAGATAATTTACAATAAAAAAGACGAAAAATGAGTATCAATTAAAATTGATGCTCATTTTATCGTTTACATATTTCCTACGAGGCAAAAGTACCTGTAGGTGCATTTGCTCAGGAGTTAAATAATAATTAGAAAAATGAGGTCTGAAAGTGTTGTAAATATAAATTGAATTTTTAACAAGTTCTTTCATAATCTCTAACTCTTTAATCCTTAAGTCACCAATAAATTCGTGCTTTAAAATACCATTAATTCTCTCAGCAATAGCATTTTGATAAGGATCATATTTTTCAGTCATACTACACCTAATGTGGTTGTTCTTTAATATTTCTTGATATTCATTGGAACAATACTGCAACCCTCGATCTGAATGATGTATTAACATCTGTGATTGTACTGTTTGATATTTTCTATTCTTAATTGCCATATTCAAAGCGTTGATAGCTCCTTGAGCATTCAAAGAATTAGAAACATCAAATCCCATTATTTTCTTAGAATAAGCATCGGTTACCAAAGCTAAATACATCGGATTATCTCTATTTCCAAGATAAGTTATATCTGATACAAACACTTGTTCAGGACGGTTAATCTCCATATTTTCAATTAAATTCTTGTGTTTTTTAAATCGGTGATGCGAATTTGTAGTGATATGATATTGTCGTTTGGGCTTGATTAACAGATGATTAGCCCGTAAAATATCAAATAGTTTATCTCGTCCAACTTTTAACTTTACTAATTCTTCTTTTAGTAAATAGTATAATTTTCGTGTTCCAACTCTTGGCATTTTAATGCGAATTCCATTTACCAAATCAATTACCTTTTCTGCTAAATTTTTTTTTGATTTATTACTATAAATTGCTTTATAATACATTTGGCGGTGAATTCCAATCAATCTACAAGTTTCACTAATACCTATCTTTTCTTGCTTGGTGAACTCTTGGATTGATTGGATAAGGACTTTTTTCTGATTGAGATATTTAAGTCTTTTTCTGCTATATCTATCATCATATCAAAGAATATTGCTTTCTTATTCGTTTGGTCTAATTCCTTTTCTAATGTCCGATTTTTCTTTTTTAACAGCTTAAGTTGCTGTTCTAATTCCATAATTTTTTGCTCTGGACTTTTCATCTTACTCCGTTTTAATTCATAACTTTTATCTAAGTTACTATATTTTTTTATCCATGTTCGTATCGTAGAACGACTTTGTATTCCATATTTATCCGCCAAACCTGTTATTGTATAATTCCCCATTTCATATTCTTGTATTACCTGTAATTTAAAGGCATAGGAATAGTCTTTCTGTGTGCGTTTAACATATTTATTATCAGCGTTTTCCATTTTAATAAGATTTTTATTGTAACCTTATTTTAGGACGGGACAGATTTTTATTGTAACCTTATTTTAGGACGGGACATAATTAGGAATTAAAAACGCCTTGCTCGATTGAGTGAGGCGTTTTTTGTTTTTTATCATCCTTTACTTCTAAAAAGCCTTATTCTTTTTAAACAATTTCAAACCGAATTAACTTATGTTTGTATATTTTGTATTTCAAACTCTAAACTCTAAACTCTAAACTCTAAACTCTAAACTCTAAACTCTAAACTCTAAACTCTAAACTCTAAACAGTTTGAAGTGTAGCGGTTGAAGATAAAATATCAATAAATATTTTCAGTAACACAGATAAAAATCCTAAGACCATGAGTTTCAAGACTAAGTCTCAACTTGCACATGAATTAGATTTAACGCTAAAAACATTTCAACGCAAATTAAAAGCGGCAAACCTACACGTACCGAGAGGATTAATTAGTCCAAAGATGCAATTAAAAATTTTTGAGGCATTAGATTGTAATATAAATGATATTCCTAAAACGGAAGTGTCCTGAAATGTCTCGAAATGTCTTTAAAATTTCGAGTTTCGTATTTCATTCTGCTTTATCTTTGCAATGTTGTACAGCGAAAACAAAAAAGGGCAAGTATAGGTGGACAGACCTAATATTACTTACCCTATTATTTAATTTTAAATAACACACAAATTTATGAAACATTTTAAAAATTTACTTGTTTTTGCAAGTATTTTGATTGTAAGTTCACTAATTATGGTGTCTTGTTCTAAAGATGAACTGATTAACACAAAAGATGTATCATCAGAAGCACAATTATTGAAAGTTGAATTAGATGCAGCAATCAATGGTTTTACCAACGAATACGCTTATTTTGAATCAGATGAAGTATTAAATTCTTTTGCGATACAGTATAAAAATTTATCACTTGAAAGAAGAGAGGAGCTTACTGGAAGGGTTAAATATTTGACTTTAGAGAAACATTTTGACGCAATTTATGAAGGTATGAATGACTTAATTACCCGAGATGCTTTTGTAAACTACGTAAATAATTATTCTAACTTGATAGAAATCAAGGTTATAGATGGAGAAGAGGAAGTAGTTGAAAAAGATATAAGTCGTCATAGAATTGCTCCTTTTCTAAATGTTGATAGAATTATTAAAGTGGGGGAAGAATATAGAAAGTATATTGGTGAGTTTTATGTTACTTCTTCCAATTATAATGACTTAATTGCTATAAACAGTACTAAGGAAATTTCTAAATCAGGTTTGGAACATAAGATAAGTTACACTACTATGTCAGGAATTAATGACAAAGGAGGAAGAGAAAAAGAGTTTTTCGATGAGTTAGAAAATGATATAAATAGGTGTAAAGACCAACGCAAAGTTGAATTTTATGCTTATTTTCATGTGTTTGAACAGAAGTTTAAGCAAGGTGGCCTTGAGTTCACAGATTACACGGTCGACCCTACAACGGAGGTTATAGCAAAAAGAAAAGGAATACCTTGTATTTGGTACACATACAAAACAAATATTACTTGGGACAATTTTGATATTAGATATCGTATTGATGGGGGTAGTATTCAAACATGGACAATAGCAAATGCTTCTGCGAATGCCAGAAAAATAGTACGAGATCATGGAACACAGTTCGCAGGTACATACAAACCTACACTTGAATGGACGAAAATACGTTCTACTGTCGGTAGCCGAGGTATTGGAGCACAGGTATTGGAGATTAATGAATAACTATTAAATCTTTTAAATAAATTACGGGCTGTCGGTAAATTAATCGGCAGTCCTAAAATTAAGAAAGAATAATATGAACAAAATAATTGGTAGTTTTTTAATTTTTATCAGTAGTATCTCTATTTTATCTGCACAAGAACGTTTTGAAATTGAAACCTCAGCAGGTTGGAATTTTTATAATTATTTCAACAATGCAGATTTTTATGATGACTTTTATATTGGTTATGGTGCTCAATATGGACTTGATTTGTGGTATTCTAAAAAACTCAATAGAACGTTTGATGTTCGCTTAGGAATGGGTTATGCTCATTTTCAACACTTAGATTTTGCAGTAGTTGACCCGTCGCATTATGGAAGTCTGCGGTTAGGAACGGATATTCAGACATTTTGGAAACCAATGAAGTTTACATCAACTTTGTCAAGTTATATGCTGTTGCATCCCGAATTACAAGACAGACTTCAAAGACGATTTTTTACGAATCTCGATTTAGGTTTAAAGTTCAAAATGGGTGATAGATTTGCTTTGAGAATTAACTCCCCGATTACCATTGCACCAATGTTTCAAGATGATGATAGATTAAGGATTTTTTCAGGTATTGGAGGAGGTTCATTTCTTGTTGATGCAGATGTAGAAGTGACAGGTGCGAATATTGGTTTGATTTATAACTTTAAAAATAGGGACAAAAACGGAGTACCTCCGATGCAGTTTTCAGGAGTTGAGGGAAACTTAGAAGTTGAGGTGTCGGGAGGACTTTTATACTATGATTTAATAAGTAGTTCCGAAGATATTTTAAATTACCAACAGAGTTTTGCTTGGCAAAGTAGTGTAGATTTTTGGTTATCTAAACAGGTTAACCCTAAATTTGATGCTCGAATAGGTTTAGGTTATTCTAATTTTTATCATATTAATTCTAATATTTTTGTAGGTGATACGGCACAGTCTTCATCGTATCTTAATGTGCGATTAGGAACGGATATTCAAAGTCGTTGGGAAGCTGTTCAGTTTAGTGTAGTGTTTTCTAATTACATACATTTAGCAAGGAATCCACAAGATTTCTTTGAGTATCAACAGCGTATTTTTACTAATTTAGACCTCGGTGCAAAATTCAAAATCAATGAAAAACTAAGTATTCGAGCAACGACACCGATTACATTAGCACCGATGTTACGTGGTTTAGCTTGGGGATATGTTGAGGAAAATGAATTGATAAGAGTGCCAAATAGTCGAGTAGGAACGGCAGGTTTAAATCTGGGTTTGATTTATAAGTTGGGAGAGTGAAAATATTATTCAACTAAAATAAATTAAAAAAGGTCAAGCATTTCAAAAACGCTTGACCTTTTCTAATTTTATACTTCATTAACTGATTAAGCAAATGGCACAAAACAAAAACGCATTGATTCGCTACCGAACGATTGATAAATGTTTGCAAAATTATCATCGAAAATGGACGTTGAACGACTTGATAGAAGCGTGTTCGGATGCTTTGTATGAATACGAAGGCAAAGATGTAAATGTAAGTAAACGAACGGTTCAGCTGGATATTCAGATGATGCGAAGCGATAAATTAGGTTATAATGCTCCGATTGTTGTTTATGATAGAAAATATTATAAATATGACATTCCAAACTATTCGATAACGGATATTCCGTTGACGGAAACGGATATGAATGTGTTGTCTGAAACGGTCGAGATGTTGAAGCAGTTTAAGGATTTTTCGCTGTTTTCGGAGTTGGGAAGTATTATTAATCGTTTGGAAGATAGAATTTATACAGAAAAGACACAGCAACCTTCGGTTATTCATTTTGAAAAAAATGAGAATCTAAAAGGGTTAGAATTGTTAGACACGATTTATCAAGCAATTATTAAAAAAATTGTTTTAAAAATTGATTATCAATCATTTCGAGCAATTAGAAAAAGAAAACCTGCAACTACTATTATCGTTCATCCATTGATTTTAAAAGAATTCAATAATCGTTGGTTTTTGATTGGCAAAAAGCTGAATGATGAAAAGGTTTATACTTTTCCATTGGATAGAATTGAGAAAATTGATTTTGAATTGTCGGTGGATTATATTGAGATGGAATTTAATGCGGAGGAATATTATAAAAATACTTTTGGTGTAACGGTTTTACCTGAAGAAAAGGCTTTGGATATTGAATTTTTGGCAAATTCATTGAATGCACCTTATATCGAAACAAAACCGTTTCATCATTCACAAAAAATATTAGAACGTTATGAAAATGGAAGTATTCGATTCGGTTTACACGTTCATCACAATTTTGAAATTGAACGGTTATTTTTAGGGTTTGGGCAAGGTGTTAAGATTTTATCACCACGAGATTTTAGACGAAAAATTCATTGGCAGTTGAAAAAGGCATTGGAAATGTATGAAGAATAGGTTTTAAGCCTGAAGTGTAAGGTGTAAAGTGTGAACGTTTTTTCAGGAATAGTGTAAAGTATTTGAAAGAGATAAAAACGTTTATTGTTAAAAAGGTAGAAGTTTATCGAAAACTCTTATATTTGCAACGCAAAAAATTAGAATTTATACAAATGGCTAAGAAAAATCAGAAAAAAACGGTAAAAGTAGTAAAAACTACAAATACTGATAATAAATCAACCAAAACGGTTGCTACTCGCAGAAAGGTAAAACCTACAGAATCTCGTTCAGGTAATCGCTCAACAAAACGAGTCGCTTCGACAATGGCTCGTAAAGAAGATATGATTTTTGGAAAACAAAATTATATTATTATGGGTGTAGGTTTAGCTTTAGTGATTATTGGCTTCATGCTAATGGCTGGAGGTACTCAACCTGATGATGCTTGGAACGCTGATGAGATATACAGTTTCCGTCGTACGGTTTTAGCACCTTTTGTAATTTTAGCAGGATTAACCGTTGAAATCTTTGCAATTTTTAAAAAATAAATAATTAAAATTTTAAATAATTAAAAGGTTTCAATCTTATCTTGGATTGAAACCTTTTTAATGTTATACCAATAAAAATGAGTGAAAATTTATTAGCAATCATCTTAGGAATTATTCAAGGTTTAACAGAGTTTTTACCTGTAAGTAGTAGTGGACATTTAGAATTGGCAAAGTGGATAATGGGTGACGAGAGTGTTGCAGAAGAAAGTATGATTATGACCGTTACACTTCATGCTGCTACGGCTTTAAGTACAATCGTTGTTTTCTGGAAAGATATTGTGGAAATCTTTAAAGGTTTATTTAAGTTTGAGAATAACGAATCGTTTCAGTTTTCACTAAAGATTATTTTATCAATGATTCCTGCGGTTTTTGTCGGACTGTTTTTCGAGGAAACGATTGAAAGCCTTTTTAATGGAAATATCATTTTGGTTGGTTTTATGTTGTTGTTGACAGGTGCATTATTATTTTTAGCTGATAGAGCAAAAAATACGGATAAACAGGTCAGTTTTGTAAATGCTTTAATCATTGGTATTTCTCAAGCTATTGCGATTTTGCCAGGTATTTCTCGTTCTGGAGCTACAATTTCGACTTCTGTATTGTTGGGAATTGATAGAGAAAGAGCAGCACGTTTTTCGTTTTTAATGGTTGTCCCTTTAATATTAGGAAAAATGGCGAAAGATATTCTAAGTGGTGATATTTCTTCCGATAAAGTAAATTTGACAGCTTTAATTATTGGTTTTGCAGCAGCATTTTTGACAGGTTTAGTGGCTTGTGTTTGGATGATTCGCTTAGTGAAAAGTAGTAAATTGACGTATTTCTCAATTTATTGCTTCATCGTAGGTATTGCAGCGATTATATTTTATAGCCTTTAATTATGATTGTGTCGCTTTGCTGATTGTGTGATTGTATCGCTTCGCTGATTGTTTTTTACGTATATTCGATAATAATCAGCGAAGCGATGCAATGATGTAATTATACAATCAATCAAATAATGAAACCAAAATACGATTTTAAAGCTGGTGCACTGTTGTTGGTCGATAAGCCTAAAACATGGACTTCATTCGATGTAGTGAATAAGATTCGCTATAAGTTGAAGCATACTTTGGGTGTGAAGAAAATCAAAGTTGGTCACTCAGGTACATTAGATCCGATGGCAACTGGTCTATTAATTATTTGTACAGGAAAGTTTACTAAGAAGTTAACTGATTTACAAGGTTTGCCAAAATCTTATACAGGAACAATTAAACTCGGTGCTACAACAGCTTCTTATGATGCAGAAGAAAAAGAAAATGAAATTTTTCCAATTGACAATATTACACCGGAGTTAATCGAATTAACTCGGCAAAAATTTATTGGTAGAATAGAACAAGTTCCTCCAATGTTTTCAGCTATAAAAGTAAATGGACAACCGTTATACAAGAAGGCTCGAAAAGGAGAAATGGTTGAAGTAAAATCAAGAACAGTTGAAATTTTTGATTTTAAAATTAAAAAAATCGAAATGCCATTCTTAGATTTTGAAGCATCTTGCAGTAAAGGAACGTATATTCGTTCATTAGCTTATGACTTTGGTAAAGCTATGGATAATGGTGCGTATTTAACAGAATTAAGACGAACACAGGTTGGTGATTTTTTTATCGAAGAAGCATGGAATTTAGAAGAATTGATTGCTTATATTGAGGATAATTGTCATCAAGTTGAGGATAATAAATAAGCTTTAATCTATATGATATTTTATTTGGCACAGATTTGGCAAAACATATGTTAAATTAATACAATGTAAAAGTGTAATTAAAATAACTACTTATGAAAAGCTTACAAGAAATTAAAGAGAGTTTCGGAAAATTAGATAAAAAAGCATCTTTGAATATCAAAGGTGGTTGGGGTTGGAAACCAGGTGGAACGCCTCCGCCTCCGCCTTATGGAAGTCAAGCTCCTCCACCGCCTCCAGGGAATGGAAAAAGAAAAGGATGGGTAATCTAATTTTTATAGAAATTATTCAAAATAATCATTAATATTAACAGCAAATACTTTTGTATTTGCTGTTCTTGTTTTATTAAAAAACGATATTACATTAATTGATATTTCGATTACAGCTAAAAGTCACACTTAATAGGAAAGAACATCATCAACTATGGAGAAATTTTACTGCATTTTATACTTTATAATATTGGTTGTTCCTCTAAATGCTCAGAATGTTGATAGCTTAACACAATTGTTGCCTCAAACAAAATCAACTGATGCAAAGGTTGAGTTGATTCTGAATATTAGCGAAATTCATAGGAAAAGTGGTAATTTCCCCAAAGCTATTTCATTTTTAGATAAAGGTCTTAGTTTGAATTCAAGTGAAGAAACTAAGATAGAAATGCAGTATTATAAAGCGAGTTCGTTGATGTATCTACAGAAGTATGAGGATGCAATTGAATTGTGTAATAACGTTATAGATGCTGTTCCTCGTGATAAAGAAGTATTAGCAAAAACATATGGTTTATTATCAAATGTAAAATTATCACTTGGAGAAACAGATGCAGCATATGAGTTGCAGTATAAATTTTTGGAGTTAAGCGAAGAGATTGATTATAAGGAAGGATTGTACCTTGCGTCTTATCAAATCGGTACATATCATTTTTATCAAAATAATTATAAATTAGCCCTGAAAAACTATAAAAAAGCATTGAAATATGCTAACGAATCGAAGAATGATAAACATATTTATACTTGTTTGGGTGCAATAGGAAGTTCTTATCATAGATTACAAAATTTTGAGCAATCTGCTATTTATAATTTAGAAGGATTAAAGTTAGCTCAAAAAATTGGCTACGAAGTCGGAATTGCTTACGCTGCATTTAATGTCGGTTCTGATTATTATGTGATGGAAAAATATGATACCGCAATTACTTATATATTACAAGGCTTAGAACTTCAACAGAAACAGCAAGATAAATGGGGACAATCTTCGTCATTGCGAATGTTGGGGGAAGCGTATCGAGTTTTGGGAGATGTGGATAATAGTATTAAATATTCTTTAGAAGCTGTAGAAATTGCAACAGAAATTGAGGCAACTCCAAGAATTATGGAAGGTTACGGAACTTTGGCAAGAGTTTATGAAAGTAAAGGTGATTATGAAGAAGCTAATGCATATTTATATGATTACATCAAGCTAAAAGATTCGTTAGCCAACAAAGAAACGTTAGAAAAAATAGAAGAAGTACAGACAAACTACGAAGTTGCTCAAAAGGAACGGGAAATATTGAAGAAAAATAATAAGATTACTAAAATATATGGATTTGTCCTTATCGGAGGTATCGTTATTTTATTGGTTATTTCGTGGTTGATTTATAGTCGTTATCGTAGTGAACAAAAGGCAAATACGCTATTAGCAGAAAAAAATAAGCAAATCCACCAACAAAATTTACAACTAAAATCGAATAATCAAAAGATACAAGAACAAAATAGGAAACTGGAAAACTCGAATGAAGAACTAAGACGATTTGCTTTTATTGCCTCTCATGATTTAAAAGAACCTTTACGGAATATTGGTTCTTATTCAAGCTTGTTATCTCGACGTTATAAAGGAAAATTGGATGATGATGCGGATGAGTTTTTGGAATTCATTACAAATGGTGTTAGTCGAATGTATAATTTACTAAATGAAGTTTTAGATTATTCTAAAATTGATGGCGAAATAGTGAATGAACCTGTTGATACTAATGAAGCTGTAACACAAGCAATTCTTAATGCAAGAACAATTATTGAAGAAAAAAATGCAAATGTTGAAGTTGATAACTTACCTAAGATTTTGATGTCCTCCACACATATTTTGCAATTATTCCAAAATTTATTAGTTAATGGAATTAAATATAATGACAAGGAAATACCACAAATAAAAATTAGTGGAGTTAGACATAGTAATAATTTTATATTTTCAGTTAAGGATAATGGTATAGGAATAGACGAGGTTTATAAAGATAAGATATTTGATATGTTTCAGCGGCTTCATGGCAAAGGTGAATATACAGGAACTGGAATTGGTTTAGCCATTTGCAAAAAGATAGTCAATCAATATAATGGTGAGATTTGGGTAGAATCTAAATTAAGAGAAGGTTCAACTTTCTTTATTTCATTACCATGTGATAATAAGTTAACCTAATTCCATTATTATTGGCATACTTTTAGGAATGGTATATATGTTTATTATTTTATATATGTATAAATGAACTTTTATTCATCTAAACAACTATTCACATGAAGATATTAGAATTAAACGACAAATTTCAAGTTTTAAGTAAGGAATCTTCCCTATATATAAAGGGTGGAGGTCGAAAGAAAAGAAAGAAAAAAGGAGATAATAATAGTAGCACAGGAAGTGCTACAGGTGGCACAACTCCACCTCCTCCAAGTTACAGTGATCCAGGCGGTTTTTTCCCTCCAGTTATTGTTATATAATAATTATTTACATGCAGCAAATACATTAGTATTTGCTGCTGTTGTTTTATAAAGAATTATTGGTTCCCTGAAAAAAATTGTGGTTTTCGATGAAAATTGTAAAAAAATGAAATCTGTTACAATAGTATTAGATACTCCCTTGATTTTCAATCAAATACCAAATAAGTATCAAAGTTTGTTTGTTCTTAGTATAAATTTTGTAACTGTATTTATTCCGTTGATTTTGTAATTGAAACACATAGAAACATAGGACACAATAGAAGAATTTTGCTTCGCAAAACATTGCAAATACTACGTTTTGCGTAAGCAAAATCTATGTGTACTATGTACCTATGTGTTCCGGTTTTCAATGGTAGATTCTTAATTTTAAAATCTATCAACCAATTAAATACAGGTCGTAAATTTTTAATGTAAATTTATTCCTGATTCTTTAAATATCAATACTAAGACGATGATTCAATATAAAAATATTTCTAATCCAACAATTCATCAAGTAGCAATTTTGGATATATATAACAATGTCGGTTGGACAAATTACACTAAAAGTCCTGAAATTTTATTTAAAGGAATAAATGCGTCTCTTTGTACTTTTGCGGCTTTTGATAATGATAATTTAGTTGGCTTGATTCGAGTCATTGGCGATGGTCAAACGATTATTTACATTCAAGATATTTTGGTGAAAAAAGCTTATCAACAACAAGGAATTGGTCAACAATTATTAAAACTTATTGTAAAAAAATATGAACACGTTCGTCAAAAAGTATTGATGACTGATAATAGAGTAGAAGTGCTGTCGTTTTATGAAAAGTGTAGTTTTCAACAAATGGAAGCGTTGAATTTAGTAGGTTTTGTAAAAATAGAACGATGAAAAGTAAAATTATTCGATTGATTTTAATCTTAATTTTAGGAAATATAATCCTTTACCTTATCGGTCATTTATCGTTTAGTAAAATTGATTTTGCAACATCTGTTGTACCAGGTTGGCATACAACATTTATCATTATTCCAAATATACTGCTTTACGCAATTGCATTTTTGGATTCTATTCTTTTGCGTATTTTTTTTAGAATTCGTAAAAAGGTAAGATTGTGGAATATCATTTTGTTAATGCTTATATCGTTTCTTTTGTACTTCACACCATTTCAATTTCCACAAAGTCTGCTGCAATTTTTAATGAATTTAGGAATCTGTATTTTAATAATTTTATCAGTTTTAATATTAGTGATAGACATTATCAAAAATAAAGCAATTGAATAAATCCATTCAATCTGTGTTTCTATTAAATTAATACCGATAAACTCGTTTCCACCAATTACGTAACCGTTGTAAAATCTTGTTTTCGGCAGGATTATTTTGCGGTTGATAGAATATTTTCCCTTTGATTTTTTCAGGCAAAAAATCTTGTTCTACAAAATTTCCGTCAAAATCATGAGCATATTTGTAGTTCTTTCCATAATTTAATTCTTTCATCAACTTCGTTGGTGCATTTCGTAAATATAAAGGAACAGACAAATTTCCCGATTTGCGAACATGAGCCAAAGCGTAATCAATCGCTAAATAAGCCGCATTACTTTTTGGAGAAGTCGCCAAGTAAATCGTTGTTTGCGATAAAATAATTCGAGCTTCTGGCATTCCAATTTTATGTACCGAATCAAAACAATTATTTGCTAAAAGTAAGGCATTTGGATTCGCTAAACCAATATCTTCCGCTGCCAAAATAATCAATCGTCGAGCAATAAATTTCACATCTTCGCCACCTTCGAGCATTCTCGCCAACCAATAAACCGAAGCATTCGGATCACTTCCTCGTATGGATTTTATAAAAGCGGAAATAACATCATAATGCATTTCGCCACTTTTATCATATTGTACTAAATTCTGTTGTAAGTTTTCGGTAACGGTTTTATCCGTAATAATAATAGAATCATTACTTTGAGCATTTACAGTTAACTCTAAGATATTCAATAACTTACGAGCATCGCCACCAGAATATTGAAACAAAGCATTTCGTTCTTGAATCTTAATATTTTTGTCTTTTAAAAACTCATCTTTTGACAAAGCGATTTGTAACAACTCTTCCAAATCATCTTCTTCCAAATGCTTCAACGTATAAACTTGAGACCGAGAAAGCAAGGCAGAAATAACTTCAAAAGATGGATTTTCAGTCGTTGCACCAATCAACGTCACAACACCTTGTTCTACAGCACCTAACAAAGCATCTTGTTGAGATTTTGAAAAACGATGAATTTCATCAATAAATAAGATAGGATTTGGACGGCTAAAAAAGGTTTGTTTTTTCGCATTATTTATAGCTTCTCGAATGTCTTTTACGCCAGAGTTTATCGCTGATAATTCAAAAAACGGACGTTCTAACTGTCGAGCAATAATTTTTGCCAACGTTGTTTTTCCAACTCCTGGAGGTCCCCAAAATATAATTGAAGGAATACGACCAGTTTGTAATACTTTTCGTAATACACCATTTTCACCCACTAAATGTTTTTGACCAATATAAGTTTTTAATGATTGAGGTCGCAATCTCTCTGCAAGCGGTTTCATCAAACTGTAATAATTCTCTCGCAGACTTTGCAGATATACGCTGATTAAAAATTCTTATTAATAATTAGCGTATTTCGGTGAAATCAGCGAGAGAAAAAACTAAAAAACCACCAAATCTATAAAGACTTGATGGCATTTAAAAATTGCTTTTTATTTTATCGTGTTGGTATCTCCAAATTAAATATCAGATGTTGGCAAATTACTTGCACCTTGTTGAATTATTTTTTTCAATAGCTCGACCTCAATGATTGAAACATCTGTTTCTTCTGTATCTTGCAAATAATCATTTTGTTCTGTATCAACTGATTCGCCTGACGAAACCGTATTCACTGCTGAAAGATTCACATACAAACAAGCACATACACTAAGTGCTAATAAAAAAGCGAATAATATTGAGCGTATAAAAGATTTCTTCATAGCTTTATTTTTTAAGGACTTTTGAAAGGTTTTTAGTTAATTATTAGAACTGTATAAATATACAACGATACTATTTAAAACGTTCAAATTATCGAACTTTTCATACTTTTTATCGACAAAAGGAACAATTATTAATCAATCCCGAGTGTTCGGGATAAAAAAGGTAAACCGTTGCATCTGAAAATCAATGTTTTATAAGAATGACGTTTCATTATATCAAAAGGTTACATTTTTTTAAAAAAATAGAGAAACGAATTATTTGTCAACTTGATTCCAAATGTCTAAATAAATTTTCCATTCTTTATTTACCTTCTTCCAAACAATCACATATTTACCTTGCCATTCATTTACTGAACCATCTGGTCGTTGTGTTTTACCTTCATAATAACCATAATCATAAGCCGTTTTGCCTTTTACAGTTATTTCTTCTGGCGTAATTTTATGATGAAGAATTTTGACCTTTTCAGGAACAGTCCAAAATTTTCTAAGTGCGTCTTCACCTCTCAAAATCTTTTGATTACTTGGAAATATTGCTCCATCGGTTGTGTAACAATTGACAATTCCTTCTGTATCACTATTCATATAAAACTCAGAAAATGCACTGATATTTTCTAATATTTTATCAATCTCTTTTTGTTTACCATTATATATTTGGCTGTAGCCAATTGTAGATAAGAAAATTAATATTAATAAAAATGAAATTTTTTTGAATAATGATTGTAAGTATATCATTTTGTTTGTTTTATGAATAACCAAATTTAAAATTTATTGAACAAATCATTATTTTTTTAACGTAGTTTAACATACATGTTCAAACAAAAAATTGGTTAAGTGATAATAACAATATGACTATTTGAATCAATATTTATTTTTTGAAGTTTTGATAATAACAATAAGTTTTACTTAAAAAGTTAGACATATTTATTTTATGCCTTATTACTAAACACTTCATTATTAACAATTTAACAATAAACAGCACAATAATGTCTGTACATTTACAATGGTTCTACATCGCTAATAATCGCATCTGTAATAATTTCTGCAATAACTCTACAAGCTGTTCTGTCAGGATAAAGATATTGTTTAAATAAATCTCTTCGATACTCTAAAACAGAGTATAAATCAATTTTTTCGACATTTCTCCAAACGGCAACTGAATCTATACTTGGCAATACACCAACTTGCATTGTAGAATCGTTGATGCCGCTAACAACCTCAAACGGCTTTGTTGGTCGACAAACCATCACTTTAGGATTAGAAGAAAGTGCTTGAAAAGCTTCGACTATTTCTGTATAATCACCAATAAAATCCCCACCATATTTCCACCAATTTGACATTTTTGTATCATTTGCACCTAAATTTATAATAATAATATCTGGTTGAAAATCAATCGCTTGTTTAAATAAATCATCTTTTAAAAATGGTTTAGTACCGTTTTTTAAAACGGTTGCTTTGCTTAATGCAAATGTTTTTACAAAATAATCATTTCCTAATAACCATTGCAATTGAGCAGGATAACGATCAGCACTATCCAGTTTTTCGCCTAACATAAATTGATCACCGATACAAGCTACTTTGAGTGTTCGTTCAGGTTTAGGTTTCTTTTTAGGAGGTTCAGGTGTCGTTTGTTTGCAAC
>JBGCFH010000198.1:0-5437 GCA_045106825.1 Saprospiraceae bacterium
CAAAAAGCGGATTTTGGAGGGGCAACAAGAAATGCAGGGATTGGTTTTTCTATAGGTGGTAAAGGATATATTGGAACAGGAAGAAAAATTAATAGTTTATTAAAAGACTTTTGGGAATACATCCCAGACTAAAAAACAACCAAAAATGAAAAAAACATCAACACTAATAATAATCCTAATCATCCTCGTCGCCTGCGAAAAGGACGACCTCGACCGCAAAAACTTCTTCATAGAAGTACAAACCGATGAAGTCACCACATCAGGAGGGAACATCACCGCAGGCGGAACGATAATCGCATTAGGAAAAGGCGTACAAGACCACGGTCACGTATGGGCAGAGACAACTATGCCTACCGTCACCGATAATAAAACAACTTTAGGTGCTATAACGACCGAAAAATCGTACAGTAGTGATATTACTAACTTATCACCAAATACAAGGTATTACATCAGAGCCTATGCGACTGACGGAACAGACGTATTTTATGGAGCAGAAAAAAATATCAAAACAGGAGATATACAAATGGCAATGGATTCGGTCACGATTCTCAATGCAACAACCGCCAAAGCCTATGCGACCATAAATAGTTTGGGTACAAGACCGATTACACAACATGGTTTTTGTTGGGCATTAACAAATAATGAACCGACCACCAATGACTTCACCACAACATTAGGTAATCTTTCCACACAAGGAACCTTTAATAATACCATTGATAATTTAATAGCCGACTCGACTTACTTTATCAGAGCCTATATTACCAATGACCAAACCACGATTTATTCTAATACACTAACATTTACCATTGGAAATGCCAATGTTGCCACAGGAAATATTCAAATAAATAGTGCTTCGGAAGCGACCGCTATTGGCACGGTAACAGGTTTAGGCGTAGAAAGTATTATTCAGCATGGACATTGTTGGTCTGTTGCTAATCCGAACCCAAGTATTAGTGATAGTAAAACAGAGTTAGGAGGAACGAATGCCGCAGGAAATTATAATAGTACCTTGCCCAATCTATCCACAAATACAACTTACTACTATCGTGCTTATGTCACCACAACAAATACTGTAGTTTATGGAGAAGTACAAAATTTCTCCATCACAGAACACCAAGTAACAACAAATCCGCCAAGTATCACGTCTATCTCAACGGCAGATATAAGTGGTACATTGACCATTGGAGATTATGGAATTACAGAACATGGACACTGTTGGTCTTCCACTAATACAACGCCAACAATCAGCAATACTAAAACGACTTTAGGAACAAAAAACCAATCAGGCAACTTCAATAGTAATCTAACTAATCTTGCTTTAAATACCACTTATTATATCCGAGCCTATGCTCAAAATGGAAATCTAATTAAATATGGAAATGTAGAAACTTTACAAATATTGCCACCAGCTATTTCAACAGATAGTATTCCAAATAATGGTACTATAAACTTTCGAGCTTACGCCAATATCATTTCAAATTATCCTGTTTCTCTTTCTCAACATGGATTTTGTTATTCTGCAACGAATACTACACCGACTATCAATAATGATTTTGTTAATATTGGTTCTTTTAATGGCGTAGATACTTTTGGAATTGTTTTACCTAATTTGATTGAAGATACAGATTATTATGCAAGGGCTTATGTGATACAAAATGGAAATGTGATTTATGGAAATGTGATTAGTTTTCAAACTCGGGATATTTGGGTGAGAAAGGCGGACTTTGTTAATAGTTCTAATCCTGTATCTTTTTCCTTAAATGGGAAAGGTTATATGGGTAATGGAAATAGTTTTTGGGAATATGATGCCTCAATAGACACATGGACACAAAAAGCTAATTCTTTGAATGCTGGAATGGATGGGAGAACATCTTTTAGTTCAGGATTTAATGGTTATGTAGTCTTTGGACTTTCTTTTAATGGTACAATTACTTATTTGGATACATTGTGGAAGTATAATAGTTTCTCAAATACATGGCACAGTACACCTAATGTTCCTAATCCTTCAAGAGTAGGGGCATTTGGATTTTCAATAAATAATAAAGGTTATATTGGTACAGGTTATAATTCAAATTTAAGTCCAACAAACTATTATGAAGACTTTTGGGAATATGATATATCAAGTAATACTTGGACACAAAAAGCAGATTTTGGAGGGCAAAATTGGGTAAATGCTACTGCTTTTTCTATCAATGGAAAAGGTTATGTAGGTACAGGAGATGAAGATGGTAATCATTTTCAGAAAGATTTTTGGGAGTATGACCCGAGTACGAATACATGGACGCAAAAAGCTGACTTTGGAGGTGTAGGTAGAAGAAATGCTATTGGCTTTTCTATTAATGGAAAAGGTTATATAGGTACAGGAAGCAATGGAACTAATGGCAATTTTTATTTGAAAGACTTTTGGCAGTATAATCCAACTTCAAATACTTGGATTAGAAAAGCCGATTGTAGTAATGAGATACGGTCAAGTGCAGGTAGTTTTGTAATAGCAGGAAAAGGTTATGTAGGACTTGGTTATGATGGTTCTAATAATCCATTGAATGATTTTTGGGCGTATATTCCAGACTAACAAAATTTAATAAATCATAAAAAGAAATGACAAAAAAAACAATCACAACACTACTAATCCTCGCCCTCTTCGCCTGCAAAAACAGCGAACAAAGCGAACACCAAAACAGCGTAGAACAAACCGTCGAAACACCAAAACGAGTATTAAACCTCTCCGACTCCACCTATCAAACCGAAGTCGGTTGGGGCTACGACATCAAACAAAATGGGAAACCTTACATACATCAGCCACACATACCAAGTGTCGGTGGTAATCAAGGGTTTAGTACACAAGCAAAAGCAGAAAAAGCGGCAAGTTTTGTACGGTATAAAATTGAAAATAATATTATGCCGCCATCGGTGTCGCCAGAGGAATTGGATAGTTTGGGGGTTTTGGATTAATTTGAATGTATCATTGAAGTTTTTACTTAAAATGAGAAGCACAAATTATAAGTAGTTGATAGTGTCCAATAACGTAATTTATTGAAAATGAAACAATTTTGTCCAAATACTTATTGACTTTTAACGACACATTATGAAAAAACACCTATCACTTATTTTTTTACTATTCCCAATGATTACTTACAGTCAAAATATTGATTGGATAAAACCGAATTCCAATAGGTATCTTGAAAAACCATATGTAAGCGAAACCGTAGAATTGCCTATAGAAATCACGATACCTACAGATAAATCAATTGATATTCAAGATATTAAGATTTATCGCAATGGAACAGAAATCGTTCCTAAAACTCGTGGCAATATTCAAAACCAAACGTATATCAATAATATCTCCTTGATTCCTGGTAATCAAGCGATAACGGTACAATACAAAAAGTTTAAAAGCTCGAATTTAAATGTTTATTTCTCAGTCGAAAAACCAACTTTGTATTTATATTCAATTGGTACAAAACCACATGATTTGTTATACACAACTCACGATGCTTGGGATTTTGCGAATGCTTTTCGAGGACAACACTTGGGCGATAATCCGTTGTATAAACCCGTTAAGATTAAGACATTAATAGGAGAAGGAGCGTCAATAGATTCTATGCGATATTTGATTAATAGTATTGTTACGGATTATAAAACGAATAAAATACAACCACAAGATCTTATCATTTTATATATTTCTACTCATGGTTTTATTGATGAAGATGATGGTGGTTTATACCTTCAAGCTACGAATTATCAAAATCATCTAAAATTAACAACAGCTTTAAAATATGATGATATTATTGATATGTTTGATAGAATTGCTTGTAAAAAAATAATTTTTATGGATGCTTGTCATAGTGGAGGCGGGAAAAGAGGTGATAATAATAATATTAATAGTGCTATTAAACAACTATCTCAATTTCAGGAAGGTTTAGTTACTTTAAGTTCAAGTACAGCATCACAAAGTTCTCATGAAGATGCTGCATGGAAAAATGGTGCTTTCACAGAAGCTATTCTCAAAGGATTAAATGGAAAAGCAGATGGAAAGGATGGCAAAAAGGACAATGATATTGTTACTTTAGATGAACTCTTTAATTATGTTAAAGTAACTGTTCCTCGTATGGTAGAAAAAGAGAAAAAGAAGGAACAAATTCCTATGCGAACTCGTGATGAATTGGGTGATTTACCTATATTTCTAACCAAAAACTTTGGCAAAAAAACACTTCCTTTTCCATTTAACCCAGCACCTATTCCACCGAAAGAAGAAGTTAGAGATTTGGTACTTGTAAGACAAGGTAGGTTTCTAATGGGAAATAATGAAGGAGAAAAAGATGAAATTCCAGCACACGAAGTTTCGGTTAACAGTTTTTGGATTAGTAAATTTGAAATTACCAATATTAAATATTGTAAATTTTTAAATGAGAAAGGTAATCAAGAAGAAGGTACTATTCAGTGGATAAATTTAGATGGAAAATCAAATAATGAAAAGTGTCGTATTTTATATAAAAATAAAAAATTTGTGGTTGATATAGGTTATGATAATTATCCAGTAACTTTTGTAAGTTGGTATGGAGCAAAGGCATATTGTAAATGGTTAAGTGAAAAAACAGGTGATATCTTTCGTTTACCTACCGAGGCAGAATGGGAATATGCTGCCCAAAGCGGTCATTTATCCTATCAATATCAATGGGCAGGTAATGATAATCCCGAAAAAGTTCACCTTTATGGTAATTATTGTGATAGTAATTGCGAAATTGCTTACAAAGACACTTTAAATGACCGATATTCTTTTTTAGCACCAATTAGCAATTATTCTCCTAATAAATTGGGTTTACAAGATATGAGTGGTAATGTAAAAGAATGGTGTAGTGATTGGTATGATGCAAACTATTATGCGATTAGTCATGAAAATAATCCTCAAGGAGCATCTACAGGAAACGTAAAAGTAGTAAAAGGTGGTTCATGGATAGATAAAAAAGAAAATTGTCGTGTTTCTAATAGAGATTATGCTATCCCAGATTTTAGAAATAGCACTATTGGTTTCCGAATTGTAAAAAACAATTAACAAATGAAAAGAACTATTACAACTTCAATCTTACTACTTTTTTGTTTTGTCTTAACTGCCCAAAAAAATGGCAAATTAGGAGAAACCAGCCTACAAAATGCAAAGAAAACCACCTTGCATCTATTAGCTTTCGGTACAAATCCACCAGATTTGAAATACACCGAAAATGATGCTCGTGATTTTTCCAATTTATTTAAAAATCAAGATGGTAGCAATGGCTTATTCAAACAAGTCAATCTCAACCTACTACGCTAAGACATAAATTTGAGTATATAATTTTTAATTTTATCAATCATGACTTTGATGTCATTATTAGAAATAATCGACCAGTTAAAAATATTAGCCAAATGTTGATTATAGTAGCTAATATAATCCAAAATTTTA
>JBGCFH010000199.1:0-8648 GCA_045106825.1 Saprospiraceae bacterium
ACCATATTTTAAATTCGGAGAAAAGTCTAAATCTCTAATAACGATTTCTTTGATTTCCGCACCAGCTTCGATTGCTCCTTTTTTATAGGCTTTCGCCAATGCTGTATTGTAACTTTCAGAATCTGGATGACCTTGAATAATTAGGATTTTTTTCATTAAAATATCTATTAGTGAATATTGATTTGTTATGTAATTATAACATTACAAAAAGAAAAAAGGATAGATTTACAGTGAAAAATAATGAATTATGATAACCATACAACAAGCCACCAAAATCGTATTAGAAAATCGAATTGATTTACCGACAGAAATCGTAAAATTAGAAAACGCAATCGGACGACAATTACGAGAAGATTTGATTGCTGACCGACCGTTTCCGCCGTTTAATCGTGTGGCAATGGATGGAATTGCGATTCGTTTTTCAGACTTTGAAAACGGTCAACGAACGTTTCCGATTGTTGGCGTTCAAGCGGCTGGTTCTCCACAATTAGAAATTTCTAAAAATGGCGTTTGTGCCGAAGTAATGACTGGTTCGATGTTGCCGAAAGGCGTTGATACCGTCATTCGATATGAAGATGTTTTGATTGAAAATAATCAAGCGACAATTCAAATCGAAACAATAAGAAATGGACAAAATATTCATAAAAAAGGAACGGATAGAGTAGAAGGCGATATTTTGGTTAATGCTGGAAAAATCATTTCGTCAGCAGAAATTGGCGTTGCTGCAACGGTTGGAAAATCAGAATTACACGTAACGAAATTACCAAAAGTTGCTATCATTTCCACAGGCGACGAATTGGTAAATATTGACGAAACGCCCGAACCTTATCAAATCCGTTCTTCTAATGTTTACACGATTTCGAGTTTATTACAACAACATCAAATCCAAGCCGAATTATTTCACATTGTCGATAATCAAGAAGCGACAATTGATAAATTAAAAATTTTACTCAATGATTTTGATGTATTAATATTAAGTGGCGGTGTTTCAAAAGGAAAATTCGATTATATTCCAGCAGCTTTAGAAGCCTTGAAGGTCGAAAAATTATTTCATCGAGTGCGACAAAAACCTGGAAAACCGTTTTGGTTTGGCAAGAATGAAAATAACAAAGTGGTTTTCGCTTTACCAGGGAATCCTGCGTCAGCGTTTATGTGTACAAATCGTTACTTTTTGCCTTGGCTTCGTGCGTCGATGAATGTAGAACCGTTTGATTATCAATATATTACTTTAGCGGAAGATTTTTACTTCAAAGCGAATTTACAATATTTCTTACAAGTAAAAATTAATTACAATACAAATGGACAAGTAACCGGAAAACCAATTGCAGGTCGAGGTTCAGGTGATTTGGCAAACTTGGCAGATGTTGATGGTTTTTTGGAGTTACCAGCGGAAAAAACGGAATTTAAAAAAGGGGAAATTTATCCGTTTATTCGGTTTCGATAAAAACGTACTGCCAAGTTAAACTTGGCAGCCAAAATACTTTAAGAACCGAGTTGTACTCGGTTTTATTTCTGATATTTCCGAATTTCCTCAATAAAGTGTTTTTCAAAAATCTTTAATGATTTTTTCTCTTTCTTTTCGTTGTTTTTATTGCTTTGGTAATAGAATCGTAAGGTTAATAATTTGATAGCAGATGTAGAATCTGAAGTTGCAAACATTTGCCAATCTGCAAAAATGGTTTCCATTAAAATAGTATCTTGATTGGCGACTTTTTGAGCGTCAATCATGATTGCTAAAGTATCGATTGGATCTTTATCGGGAAGTTCATAATAACCGTAAGAAAGATTTTTAGCATAAAAAATATCTTTGTCACTATCATAATCAACTTTATAGTATTGATAATGATTAATATTCTTTTTCAGCTTCTCAATTGCTTCTGTTTGAACAAAATTGCTTCTTGAAATCAATTCATCTCGATTAAAATCAAACTCATAAACTTGATTCTCGAAATCAGCATCAGCAATCAACATCATAATTGGTGAAGTCGCCAAAAATGAAAAAATACTTACACCAATTATCATTCTCATAACAACAGGTTTCAACTGCAAATACCAACGATGTTCTAATAAAAAATAAGAAGCCAAAACACTTATCAAAGCCACATTATCCGTAAAATCAATCACTCGATGAATAGGAAAACCAACAAAATTCACAACATTAATAATGGGTTGTGCATAAACTGATTTCCAAAAAATAAAGCCTAAAATTGTCAACCCATGAATGAATTTTCGATACTTCGGAAACAATACACTAAAGAAATACGGAAATGCCAACAAACCAGCAAAATCCGATGATTTTCCAGTCAATGTATTGTGAAACATTTCTTTGAAAAACCAGTCGTTTAACAATAATAGAATAATGCTTAGAATGAATATTGGATGACCGAATTTTATGTAATTCGTTTTCATTGTTTCTTATTTTTTATGATTTCCATAAGTTTATAAATTTAGGATTAAAACGATTAAATAACTAATTTGCGTACTTGTTTGTTAAACAATAAGTTAAGTAATAAAACAAATATGAAAGCTAAATCAATTCGAGCGTTTCTTGGAGCAAAGAACTATGATATTTCACGAGCATTTTATCGAGAAATGGGTTTTGAAGAAGTAATTTTGGATAACCAAATGTCTTATTTCAAAGTAAATGAGAATTTAGGTTTTTATTTGCAAAATGCTTACGTCAAAGATTGGGTGGATAATTCCATGATTTTTTTGGAAGTCGAGGATTTAGAAGGTTTTCAAGCAACATTATTACAACAACAATTGAATAGAAAATACCAAAATGTGCGAATTTCTGAAATTGTAACAGAAGATTGGGGAAAGGAATTTTTTATGCACGATCCTTCTGGCGTGCTTTGGCACTTTGGAAAATTTAATGGTTAGATATTCAATTCAAAACAAAAACAATGAAACACCGAAAACATACAAAATTAACTCGTCCAGATTTGGGCGAATTTGGTCGCAACGAATGGTCAATTATCGGCACAGTTTGTAGCGACATTAAAACAATTTCATTTGAAATTATTGATGCGTTGAAATATGATTATCACTTAGCTTATGTTGATGCTGACCACAAATCAGCAGATGAATTCAAGCTGACTCGTGATAATGCAATTGATTTTGGAGCAACATTGGAATATACCGATAAAATTACGTTTCATCGTTTTGATGAGCAGCGAACCTTGACGAAATTTCAATTCCGCCAATATTTCAATTCGCAAGATGGCGTTATTGTCAATGGAAATCATTTTGCTGCAAAAAAGCAAATTGTTGTGATTGATGAACGAAAAGAAGCATCTTTAAAAAAGAAATTAGATAGATTAACGAATGTCGAATTGTTCGTTTTGACGGAAGGACAAACGGAAATTTATCCTTTTTTAAAGGAATATATTCCGAATTGGCAAGAGATTCCGACGGTTCAAGTTACTGATATTGAATCAATTAAAAATTATATTAAGAAAGATTTAGAAGATAATAAGCCTGAATTATACGCTTTGGTTTTGGCAGGCGGAAAAAGCCAGAGAATGGGTCGTGACAAAGGTTTGATTAATTATCACGGAAAACCACAACGAGAATATTTGTATGATTTATTAGAATATTTTTGTGATAATGTTTATTTTTCTTGTCGCCCAGAACAAGTTGAAAGTTTAAAAGGTTTTAAAACCATTCCTGATACTTTTCATGATTTAGGGCCTTTTGGCGGTATTTTGTCTGCCTTTCGGCAAAACCCGAATGCAGCTTGGTTGGTCGTTGCTTGTGATTTGCCATTATTAGATGAAGAAGCAATTCAAGAGTTGATTGACAATCAAAATCACTCGAAAAATGCAACCGCTTTCTACAATGAAATAACGGATTTTCCTGAACCATTGATTACAATTTGGCAACCTCGGAGTTATCCAGTTTTGTTGCAATATTTGGCTCAAGGTTATTCTTGTCCTCGCAAGGTTTTGATAAATTCAGAAATAGAATTGGTACAACCTTCTCGACCAAAAGTATTAAAAAACGTCAATCATCCGCAAGAAGCTGATGATGTGATGGAGTTTTTGGATGGACAACGTAAAGGGTAATTTTTTACGATTAAATATTATGCAAAAAAAAGAAACATTTGGATTACCAACTTTAGATGAAGCATTGATAAAATTGCAACGATATTGTGCGTATCAAGATCGTTGTCATAAGGAAGTACGTGATAAGTTGAGCGATTTGGGAATTTGGGGCGATGATGCTGGGCAAATCATTGTAGAACTGATTGAAGAAAAGTTTTTGGATGAAGAGCGTTTTGCTCGGTCGTTTGTGCGTGGCAAACATCGGTTCAAAAAGTGGGGAAGAATCAAAATTAAACAAGAACTTAAAAGAAAAGATATTACTGGTTATTGTCTAAAAATGGGTTTTCAAGAAATCGAAGAAACCGAATATATGGAAACCTTGACGACTATTATTACGAAAAAAAATAAATTGCTTAAAGCTAAAAATAAGTATGAACGAAAAGCCAAATTAGCAAAATATGCAATGACAAAAGGTTATGAATCACATTTAGTTTGGCAAGTTGTCAATGAATTAATTGAAATTAGTTAAAACAAAAATAGTGAAATTTCGTAGACACTTAGCTGCTTTTTAAATAATAGAAATTAACAATATATTAAAACACATATTTTATGTCTAAAGAAAATGGAACACAACAACCGCCAAGACATTGGGCGAAATTAGGAGGAGAAAACTCATGGACAATGTTCAAAGTTGTAGCAGAGTTTGTAGATGGATTTGAACGTATGAATAAGATTGGTCCTTGTATCTCGATATTTGGTTCTGCCAGAACAAAACCTGAAGAGAAATATTATAAAACTGCTGTTCAATTGGCTTATCGGTTATCACAAGAAGGCTTTGGTGTTATCACCGGTGGAGGACCAGGTATCATGGAAGCAGGGAATCGAGGTGCAAGTATGAATGATGGAATTTCAGTTGGTTTAAATATCGAATTGCCACACGAACAAGGTAATAATCCTTATATTTCGCCCGATAAGGTTTTGAATTTTAATTATTTCTTCGTGAGAAAAGTAATGTTTGTAAAATATGCTCAAGCCTTTATTGCTTTTCCAGGTGGGTTCGGAACAATGGACGAATTATTTGAAGTATTGACATTAATTCAAACTGGAAAAATAGAAGCTGTTCCTGTCATTTTATTTGGTTCTGATTTTTGGAAAGGTATGAGTGATTGGATTCAAAATACACTTTCTGATGAGTTCAAGACGATTAGTCCAAAAGACATCAATTTGATTCCAATAACAGATGATATCGAAGAGGTTATTACGATTGTTAATGATTTCTACTCGGATAAACAACACTTGTTGCAGCCAAATTACGAAATGTCTTAGTTTTTCAAATGCTGCCTTTTTTTGAATGACTATGATTAATTATACTGAATTGAGGGTTCGATGAACCAACGATAGATTGATGATTTAAAAAAAAGTTGATAAATTAAATTCCAGTTTTTTTGAAAATTATTGTTTATTTATCAAACCCGTAACAAGTCATACTATCGTACTGGTTTTGCTATATTAAGAAGTCGAAATGAAGGAAGTGTGAAGTCTTTTTTGTACTTCACACTTTTCTATTTTGTATAAGTCTTACACATATATAATCTTAAAATTCATGTTTCGCTGATATTAAATTTAAAAACGAAAATATTACGTTTTGCCTTGCAAAACAATCATCTCACGCAGATTTCGCAGATTCACGCAGATTTTTCATTAACAAAGTCATTTTTTTTATCAAAAAAAATCTGCGTGAATCTACGTGAAAAAAGCATTTTGCGAAGCAAAATTTAGCAATTGTGATTTCTAATCTACGTATTAGCGAAACGCAAATTAAATTAAAATCAAAAGTTAATCAAAAATTTAACACTTTAATGCATTTTTAATTTTGAATAAAAAATTAAATTGAAATTTAATTTTGAATTATATGCTTTTGACCATATCGAAGTTAAATATTTTTCATAGTATATTGTAAAAAAGGCAACAATTATTTAATCTTGTATCGGAATTGGTTGTTATACCAATATATTACGATTTTTTATACTAACAAAAAGGTTAAGCAAGCGAGTTTAAAGTTGGGATTTTTACAATTATTCTTGTTGCGATAACTCGCAATTCGGTTGCCTAACAATAATCAAAAAGCTATGATTTCAACAGTAGCCAATGAATCAGTTTCAGGATTAGCAAACCTAACTCCTGATGCGTTTGTCTCAGAAATGCTTGAATTAGGAATCACAAGAGGTTATTTTACTTTTATTGATGGTCAGTTTCATAGTTCTCATTCCGACTTGGCTTCCTTAGCCGACTTCGTTCATAATTCCCCAGATTACGATAATCACGAAGGTTTATTTTTTCAAGTTGATGCCTCAACGAAATGTCTATTTTTAGCAGGTGTTCATCGCTCAAATCGTGGTGCAGGTCACGGAGGCACTCGCTTCAAGCAATATAAAACGGTCGAAGGTATGTTTGCTGATGTGATGCGTTTATCAAAAGGGATGACGGATAAAAACGCTTGTGCTGGGCTTTGGTATGGTGGCGGAAAAGCGATTATTTACGCTCCAAATAATCCAAGAAGCTATACTGGCGAAGCTCGTAAGGAGATTTTTGCGAATTATGGTCGTTTTATTGCCAGTTTAAATGGTTTGTATATTACGGCAGAAGATATGAATACATCGCCAGAAGATATGCGAATAATTCATGCGAATAATCGTTTTTGTACTTGTATTCCAAATGAAATAGGTGGAAGTTCAAATCCCAGCGGTGCGACAGCTCGTGGCGTTTTTCGTGGTTTATTAGCAGCTGTTCATTTTATTGATGGTAAAAATGATGCAACGGATACTAATCTTACCGGCAAACATATCATCGTACAAGGTTCAGGAAATGTTGGCGGTCGATTGATTAATCAATTGATTGAATGTGGTGCAAAAGTAACTGTTTTTGATTTGCGTCAAGAGACCAAAGATGCTTTGAAAGCAAAATATCCAGCAGAACAATTAACGATTCATGAAGATGGTGATTCGTTGTATGAAATTGAAGCAGATGTATTTTCACCAAATGCAATCGGTGCGATTTTGAACGATACAACGATTCCAAAATTGAATGTAAAAATCGTTGCAGGTGGAGCAAATAATCAGTTAGCAGATCCTGTAAAACATGCTCATGACTTACACAATCGTGGGATTTTATATACGCCAGATTTTATTATTAACCGTATGGGAATCGTTAATTGTGCTAATGAACCTTATGGTTATTTAGCCGACGAGGTTCAGGACAAAGCAGATGAAGTCTATCCTGACACGTACAGTATTTTCAAAGATGCGACAGAAAAAAATCATTCTCCACAGTTTGAAGCGTTGGATTTAGCCGTTCGTTTAGCGAAAGTGGAACATCCGATTTTGGGACATCGTGGAGAAAGAATTATAAGACATTTGATGAATTCTACTTGGGAAAAATAGCACTGAGTTGATTTGTCGAATATACCTCACTAATTTTTTCGCAATAATTAAAGTCATTTCTTTGAACAAGAAATGGCTTTTTTTGTAGAAATGGTTATGTTTGAACATTCAAACATTCAAACACTCAAACATAAAAAATGATAAAACACTGGATTGAGGCATTTAGATTGAGAACATTGCCGTTAGCATTGGCAAGTATCGGAATGGGAAGTTTTTTGGCTGCTGCGGATAAAGGTTTTCGTTGGGAAATTCTGGCATTAACTACTTTGACCACGATTTTTTTACAAATCTTATCCAACTTAGCCAACGATTTTGGCGACAGCCAAAACGGTGCAGATAATGTGGATAGGCAAGGCCCAAAAAGAGCTGTTCAATCTGGAGCAATTACACCAAAATCAATGTTAAAGGGGATTATTATTCTGACTATTTTATCATTGGTTTCTGGTTTAACGTTGTTGTATGTTGCTGTTGGTTTTTCACAATTATTTTTCATCTTTTTAGGTTTTGGTATTTTATCAATTATAGCAGCGGTAACGTATACAGCTGGAAGTCATCCTTATGGTTATGCTGGTTTAGGTGATGCTTCTGTGTTTATTTTCTTTGGTTGGTTAGGTGTTTTGGGAACTTACTTTTTACATACACTTACTTTTGATTGGTCTGTTTTATTACCTGCAACGACTTGCAGTTGTTTTGCGGTTGCAGTCTTGAATATTAATAATATTCGGGATATTCAATCGGACGAAAAAGCTGGAAAAATTACAATCCCTGTTCGCCTTGGAAGAGACAATGCTGTTGTTTATCATTGGATCTTATTGTTAGTTGGTATCGCTTGTGCTGCAACTTATGTTATATTAGAGTTCAGACATTTGTGGGCGTTTGCTTTTGTTTTGGTATTACCATTATTATTTAGAAATGGTCAAGCTGTTGCTCAAAAAAAGAATCCGAAAGAACTTGATCCTTATTTAAAACAAATGGCATTAACAACGTTATTGTTTGTTATTGTTTTTGGTATTGGCTTGTTATTAGTATTGAGATAAAAATAACTATACATTCTTGACTTGCCTTTTTTATCAATAATTTCGTTGATCCCGAGGACTCGGGACGCCGAAGCAAAGGCTTCGACTGCGTTTTTCGCCTTATTCTTGACAAAAAATCCTGCGTC
>JBGCFH010000002.1:0-8307 GCA_045106825.1 Saprospiraceae bacterium
TTCTTTATGATTTTACGTGGTTTTGAATATTTTGATGCTAAGTAACGGCCCCGAGTCCTCGGGGCTGCCGAAAATATCACAAACTCATACGGCAGCTAAAGCAGCCGCTACTGTAAACCACATAGAATCATAAAGAGCCTTTTTTTTGTAGTTTTACACAGTAATTAAAATATTAAAAAAATGTATAAACAATTTTTAATATTATTAACATTAATCACTATCTTTTTATCTTGTAAAACTAATAAGGAAAGTATAGATATAGGTGAGTTTGACAAAGAAAATTATTGGAAACAAGATTATTATCTAACTTTACAGCAGTTAAGAAATGAAAAAATAGATAGTATTATTCCTTATTTAGAATATTACGGAACACTTGAGTCTGTTTATGGTGATGTAAGAAAAGCACAATGGTTATTTGATACTGTAGAGATAATTAGAGATTATACTCAATATAAATTAGATGAAAAAATAGTTGATTATAAACCTCAAAACGCATTTAATATAATAAGCCAATTAGCAAAAGGTAAACAATTAGTGATGATAAATGAGGCACATCATCGCCCTGAGCATCGGATTTTTACTACTCAATTATTAAAAAAATTACACAAACAAGGTTTTTCGTATATAGCTTTAGAGGGGTTAAGTATGAGAGATAGTCTATTACAAAAAAGAGGGTATCCGAATAATAAATCAGGTATATACATACAGAATACAAGTTATGCCAATTTAATTCGTGTAGCTATGGACTTAGGCATCAAAGTTATCAGTTATGATACTTATGCTTCAAACAATAACATAAGAGATAGCTTACAAGCTATTAATATATATAATCAAACTTATGCTTTAGATACAAGTGCAAAAGTTATTATACACGCAGGCTATGGTCATATAGGAAAAAAGAAGTCAAGATATTCACGTCCTATGGGATTTGTTTTAGCTAAAAGATTAAACACAATCCCTTTAGTTATTGACCAAACATTAGTAATTGAACGTCAAATATCAAGTGTGAAAAATGAAAATTATCAATTTATTTTCAAAGAAAATGGGGAAATAGATGAAGTAAGTGTTCTAAAATATGATAATGATATTTGGTGTATTCACTCGAATTATGATATTTCAGTAATTCACCCTCCAACTCGTTTTTCTTATTTTCGTCCTACATATTTAATATTTGATGATGTAAAACCTATTAAATTACCTAAATCAATAAATAAGAAAAAATATCTGAATCACTTAATCAAAGTATTTAAAGAAAAAGAGCCAAGTTCTGCCGTTCCTATTGATCAGTTTGAATTATCTAATTTAGGTATGAAAATAATTGTACCAATAGGGAAATATCGGGTTGAAGTATATAATTATAAAAATGAGATTATAAAAGCTGTAAATATTATTTTTTAATTTAAATTTTAAATCATGAAAAAATCATTAGAATTATTAAAAAATCTAAAAATCACTAAATTATCAAAAGAAAATATGTTAAATATCATTGGAGGTAAGGGCGACCCTTGGGATTCTACGACAAAAGAATGGACAACTCAAATTGACGGTCACCCTTCCGAAACTGATACATCTCCTGATCCTGATGCACTAGCTGAGGTAGCTGCACCTGTAACTCAATTAGGAGATAATTAACGATAAAATTAATTATCAATACAAAGTTGGCTTAAGGCATTCGTTAAATGCCTTAAGCTACAAAATAAATATTTCAATTTATATGGTAGCGATAATAAGTACTAAAAATGGAGATTGGACAACAGATGAAGTTATTGATTGGATAGATTATTTAAAAGGACAATTCATACGTATTAATCTTGAGGATTTAGCTATTAATGATTTTGAATTAACGTTGAGCACCAAGAATGATGTGAAATATCAAAGTAATTCTATAGATAAAATAAATAAGTTTTGGTACAGAAGAGGTATGTTTGATATTAGGCAATTTGATAATATTAACCTTTTATCTACAAAAATAATTACATACTTGCATGACGAATATCGAAAGATGACAGAAGCTTTTTTAAAAGTATTAGTTAGTGATAAAACTTGTATCAATAAGTATGGAAATGTTCATCCAAATAAATTTCTTGTTTTAAAAGTTGCCAAAAAAATTGGGTTAAAAATTCCTACTTCGATAATTACCAATACTAAAACGGGAGTACAAAATTTTTATTCTACTCACCAAAAAGTCATAGTCAAAAGTATTAGTGACGGAACTCGCTTTATTATTAACGATAGAAAATACGCAACTTTTACATCACTTTTGAAAAATGAGGATATTGAAGAATTACCAAATAAATTTATGCCATCACTTGTACAGGAGTACATAGAAAAACAGTTTGAAATTAGAACTTTTTATTTAAATAAAAAGTGTTATTCTATGGCCATATTTTCTCAGAATGATTCAAAAACTCAAGTTGACTTTAGAAATTATAATGATAAAAAGCCTAATCGTCGTTCTGTTTTTAAATTACCAGAAGAAGTTGAAAATAAAATACGATTATTGATGGAATCTCTTGAACTTAACTCTGGTTCTTTGGATTTGATTTATTCTGTTGATAATGAATTTGTTTTTTTAGAGGTTAACCCTGTCGGACAATTTGGTATGGTTTCAAAACCATGTAATTATTATTTGGAAAAAATATTAGCAGAAGACCTTTTAGACTGAAATATGCATCATTTTAAACAAAAAAAGTTCAAGTACTTACCACTTACCCTTAAGACTGCTCAAACTTCTTCTCTTGATAATGTACATAGTGTGGTAAGAGTAGGGCATAGTGATTTTCATGGTACGCCTTTTTTTATCTACGCTAAAATAGATAGACCTATTTCAAAGTGTATAGATTTTTCAAAAATTCAACTTACAGATGAATAATAATTATTTTTTATTGCATTCTAATTGTCTTTCTGTAAAAGGTGCTAAAAGAGGTACAATTTGCGATTTAGAACGAAAGGAAGTTTATTTTATACCAGATGAAATAATTGACATAGTAGCTTCATTAAAGACACAACCTTTCAATGAATTACTTAATGAGTATGATGAAAATGCTCAAAGTGTTATTCAGTATTATATTGAATTTTTAGAAGATAAGGAATTAGGTTTTTGGACATCAAATCCGAGCTTTTTTCCTAAAATAAGTCTAAAATAAGTCTAAAATGGGAAAAGCCTTATAAAATTTTAACTTCTATTATTGATATTGATGAAACTTCAAATTTTGATTTTAAAAAACTATTTGAAGAACTAAGCAGTTTAGGAGCATTTTCAGTAGAATTGAGATTTTACTTTACTCCCAATTTAAAATTACTTAAACAGATTCTAAACAAGACGAAAGGACTTCGTATCCGTAATATTGAATTAGTGTTACCTTATGGTGAAGAGATTAAGTTTGAAGTATTTTCTAATATTTTTTATGATTTTGGTATTGTATCTAAAATCGTTATTTACGATTCTCCAAGAAATATTTTTAAAGTTTGCGACAGAGGTATTAATTATATCTATCTTACTCAAATGATAGTTCCAAATACTCATTGTGGAAATATTCATAAAGATTATTTTTCAATCAATTTAGATACCTTCACCGAATCTCAACATCACAACACCTGCCTCAACCGCAAAATATCCATTGACCAAAACGGCAACATCAAAAACTGCCCAAGTATGACCGAAAGCTATGGAAACATTGCAACTACAACCTTACAAGAAGCACTAGATCATCCCGATTTTAAAAAATATTGGAATATTAAAAAAGACCAAATTAACGTTTGTCAAGATTGTGAGTTTCGACATATTTGTACCGATTGTGAGCTTATCGAGAAAATCCTAATGACATATATTCAAAACCGCTCAAATGTGGCTACAATCCTTATACTTGTGAATGGGAAGAGTGGAGTACGAATCCGTTGAAGGAGAAAGCAATGAAGCACTATGGATTTATAAATGAAAATTGCTAAATATATAAAACGGGCATTTCCTTATTGGATTTGCCCGTTTTTTGTTTCTTTGAAAATTTTGTGGAATAAATTTTTGTTTATATAACGGCTGTTTTTATGTCGAATAAGGACTTATCGGGTAAAAGACAGCAGCTACATTAAACCACAAAAATGTCTTTTTATAATTCAATGAAATCTTCATTAATTGATTCGACACCTTTGATTTCGTTGCCTCTAACTACAATCGTAGATCTTGTTAAGCGATATTTATTATTAACAAATAAAATTCTTAATGCTTTAAGGGCAAAAACCAACGGTTCGCCTGTATCATTACTAATTTTATAATGGTCACTTGACTCAATTTTTCCTGAAACATCCAATTCACTTACATAATCAAGAATATCAGTCGTTTCAATTTTTCCCTTTACTTGAAACTCATTAGCATTCGTAAGCGATAAATTAGCACTTTGTAACACTTCTGTAATGACGTAAATATTACCTGCTTTAAGTTGGTCATAAATATCAAGTCGCTGATCAACATCTGCATAATTAATATATTCATCAATATTGACCTGATTGGCAGTTAAGGATGCTGTATTTTCAAATGAAAATAAGACTTTTTTAACTACGGTTAATTCTGCTCCTGCATTCGCTATTTTCTTTAAATCAATAACGAATTTTGCTTCTGCATCTAAAATATCGGCAGCAACTAAATTTTTAGGAAGTTTATTCGGTTTGATTTTAGGTAACGAAACTCCTCGACCTTTCATTTTAAAAACATCCTTAATACTTGAATTCATTAATTCACCTTCGGTTGTTTTTTTAAATACTCGTTGGAAAACATTTTGTTTATCTTGAACAATTAAATCCATTGGCTTGATGCCAGTACGTGGTAAGACTAAAGTGTATTTTGCTTGTTTTAAAAGATTTTCTAATTTCATTAGTTAGATTTTGTTTATTATTTATAATTCCGTTTTACGACCATTTTTCCAGATAGAAACTTTAATTTTTATACCTGAATACCTCATTTTGACTTTTCTTCTTCCAAATTTACAAGCTCCAATTACATCTTTATTAGCACCTAATCCTAAATAAAATCCACTTGAAAATTCGATAGCGACTTCATCAGGAATTTCATCATCATTCTCAATCGTATAACCGATGGCTGCGATATTTTTTAAAGTAGAAATGGCTTGAGCTTGTTTTTCTGAATAACAAGCATTCAATAAAACGGCTTTTAGACTGGCACAATCTTCAAATAAATCCGTTAAAGCGGCTTCGTCTAATAATTGTGCTTCGCCGTTTCTATCGGTAATATAAATGCCTTCTTCATTTCCGTGACCAGCAAAGTGAATAATCTCTGGTTTATCTTCTAAGGCTAATAGTATTTTATCAGATTTGACGGCAAACTCTGATTCTAAATTAAAATTATTTCTATACTTCGAAATGTTAATTTGTTTTTCTACTTCTGCAAATTCTTGATCTACACCAAGTCTTGCCATATTTTTAGGCGAAGCCGCCAAAAACAAAATTTTACGTTTTCCAGTTTCACCTGATGGCGAAGGCTGTGGAATAGGAGTCGGTTCGATAACTTCTTCTGGAGTATCATCACTAATAATGCCTTTCCGTTCTAATTCCTGTAATAAACTTAGAATATTATTCGCTAAAACTCTTCCATCGACACCTGCACCTTCCTTCGTTCTAAGTCCTCTTCGTTCTGCTGTGGAAAGTCCATTGAATTGACTTTTTAATAAAATAACATCCGTTTGATATTTTTCAGGAACAATTCCACCTAAAAAATTAAGAACTTCCTCTAATTCATTTTCAGCGATTAAATCTTTGAGTTGACTGCTATTCATTTTTTCTTTTGTTTTAGATGTTTTAAAGCGAACATTTTGATTTGTTTCTAAAAAGAATAATAAATCCTTCAAGAGTATGTCTTTACCGTTTTCAGTTTTTATTGTTTCATTATTGCGATTACAATTTTTTAATTTTTCTACCGACACATAACTTTCTCCGTCTAATGAAATACTTTCACGAATGCTATCTTGATTATCTTGATTAATATCGTTGAGTTCATTACGGATTTTATCCAATAGTTGTTTGCCATTACGAGTAACTTGGACAATTACATTTTTGCCTTGTGCTTCTACTAACGCCCGACTTTTGCCTTCTTTTAATAAAATGCCGATTTGCCAAATTGCTCGTTCTTCTGCCAAATCCTTGGCTCGAACAATAAAACTTTGCATGATACCATAATGCCAAAAATCATGTTCGTAACGAATAAACCAACTTGCTTTATCTTCCAAAAAATCTTCGATTTGAGTAGTCGGTCGTTTATAAGATAAAAGTTGAGGAACAACAAACCGTCGTTCTGCTAATTTTTCTGTTTTATAGCGTTCTTCTTTCAGTTTTGGTGTTGTTTCAAAACACAATTCGCAGGAAAGCATAAAATCTATAAATAGATCTTGTTCTTGTTCATCAAAAGTTGGTGACCAGATTTGAACTAAATCTTTGCCATCAACTTGACCATTTTTGGCAGCAAGTCGATGATAATATTGTTGTCTATCGAATAAACTATAAATTGCTTCGATTGCCCAACCTTGATTCAGGATGATTTGATTGTTCATCAAACCTTCTCGATAATACACGACACCAGTACGCACCAGCCAAGTTTTGAGTAACGACATCGGATTAATTACACCATTATTCAAAATCCCATTTTCATTAATAATCGTTGCATATTCCTCAAACGGCATCAGTTTTTGCCCAGCTTGTTGTGCATCTCGCAAGGCTTGACGGATAGCGATACAATTCGTCAAAAGCTGACTATTTTCCTTAATTTTTTTGATAGAACGTTTGATGATTTGTAGCAAATCTTCATAACCATTTTCTTCCCAATCATCTTCTTGACTTTCTATATGTTGAAAACCATTCCGTTTAACAATAATATCCTGAAAGCGTTGCCGAACCTTTGTTTGATTCGGAATATCTGTTTCACCGTGTTTCCCAGACTTCGTTTGCACCACAATACAAGGACTTCCTTTACCCAAACTCTTTGTATAATTGAGCCAATAAGGAATTTTATGGACTTTATATTCTCGTTCTTCACCATCTTCGAAGCAAGGTGTCGCATCACTTGCTTCTGTTACTTTATCCCAAAACAACAAATACAAAGCATTAGAACTCATAAACAACCGATGTGTCGCATGATAAATATCTTGACCACCAAAATCCCAAAGATTCAACATATATTTTTGTAACGAATATGGTTTGATAGCAATCGCATGAGTAGAATCCCATTCTGCTTTAAATCTATCTTCGGTCAATCGCTCTACAAAACAACTTTTACCAACATTTCCCTCACCAATTAATAAAACCTTACATTCATTATCAAAACCAACATCATGTACTTCCTTTTGGTCAAAATATTCCAAAATCGCTTGTAAACAATTCTCTGAATTATTCGCATAACCTTGTATCAAACTATTTTCATTAAATGGATTATCTTTTAAATTCAAATAGTCCAAATGCTCAATATCATACGGATTGATTTCAAAATTTGATAATTGATTGCCATCTAATCGCAACGCAACTAAGTCATCAAAACCATTTGGTAAATCAAAACTTGTTAATTGATTGTTTGATAAGGTTAAAATCTCTAACTGTGGCATCGCTTTTTCAAAAACAATAGATTTCAACTGCGACTCATAAACATACAAATACTTCAACTTTGGAAAATGACCTTTAAAAACCACTTTTTCTAAAGGCACTTTATTATAGCTCAAGTCCAAAAATTCCAACTCCAACATATCCAACTCAAACACCAATTCGGTCAACGAATTTTTGCTCAAATCCAGCTTTGTCAAATGTTGTAATGTTTCGTTAATCAAAAAATCAGACAAGTTTTGATTACGAGCATTTAAAGTGGTAATAATAGCATCAACACTCGAATAAGCTTTATCCGTTGCCCAATGTGTTGGTTTAGTTTCAATAAAATTGATATGGTGATATTGCATTTGTTGGTGTTTTTTGTTTGGGTATTATGGCTAATAATTCACGTTGAAAAAATAGTTCTTTAGCATATTTTGCCAAAACATTAAGGCTTTTTATGATTCTATATGGTTTACAGTAGCGGCTGCTTTAGCTGCCGTATGAGTTTGTGATATTTTCGGTAAAGCAGCCGTTACTTAGCCTCAAAATATTCAAAACTACGTAAAATCATAAAGAACCTTTATTAAATTAGGTTCTTTGAAAAATCCAGTGAAATAATAAAAATTTGAAATCTATCAAGATTGTTTTTTGTGTTGACGTGTTGATGTGCTGACGTTGGTATAACATCAACACATCAACACATCAACACAAAAAACGAATTCAAAT
>JBGCFH010000020.1:0-14592 GCA_045106825.1 Saprospiraceae bacterium
TTTTTTAGCCAATAATGCCGACAATAAAAAGTATCGTGTCCTGAAAATGTTAGTTTTTGCATAGTTGCAAAAGTACGGTTTTTTAGTAGCAAAATAATGATAAAACTGTAATTTGTTATTTAAAAAATTATAAAATAAGAACATTTAAGAATCAAATCAACTCACATTTCCCATTCTTCACATCCTTCATCACTTTCTTAAACTTCACATCTTTCAAAACTTTGCCATCAGTATATTTCACAGAAACCTTATCATTTCTACCGATATTTTTCAGTGCATCTTTTTTAGCAGGTTCTTGATAATGATTATACTGATGTTCAGGAATAGTAATTGGCTTGAACATTTGACTATCTAAATAAGACCTTAAAGAATCTTCATCATTTATATCAATATTCTGTTTTGTCGCACCCATCAACATACTTTTCGCCATTCCCCAATTTGCAGAATTTTGAGAATTGTTATAAATCGCTTTTCGTTTGCTGTAAACATAATTTCCGAGTTGTTTTTTAATCAACTTCTCATGCTCTAAAAAATCAAAATAATACTTCAACACTTTTCCAACGACTTCAAACCGTTCCGCTTCCATAGAAACCTTTCGAGGAATTATATCTAAACAGATTTCATCAATTGTGCCTTTTGTCCAATCTTCCATCATTTCCTCTCGATAGTTCATCGCATAGGTGACAAACATTTCTATAGTAAAATTGGCATTCCCTTCATCAATATCTGCTATTTTTTCAGCAAAAGAGGACTTGAAAAACTGTTCAGCAAGTACTTCCATCGCTGCAAAATAAACATCTTTAAGCTCTTCTTCACTATCGAACATACCGATAAAATCCTCTTCGTCCAGATTCTCATATTGCTCTACAAGCATGTCATTAATACTTTCATATCGAACATCGTATTGCTTAACGGCATCTTGATACATTTTGTCCGTATCTCGACGTTCAGATAATTCCAAATCACTTTCCTCAAAAACGTATATATATTCATCTAAACCATATTCACTACCATATCGAATATAATCGTCAGAAAGACCATTTATTGTTTGAGCGTCTTTTTCGATTGTGATAAATTCACCTTCAATTGCTGTGATTTTTCCTGCCCAATTTTTAGATAATTCACCATTATCTAACTCAATTCCATCTTTTACTTTTACGTAATCTCCTACTTTCATAATTTTCCTTTTTACTAAAACCCTTTCCGTTTCAAAATTCCCATCAAACTCGTTCTCCGATAATACTTACTTTTAATCACCAAAATAATAGAATTCAATTCATTCGCAGACAAAATCGGTTTTAATTCGGTTAATATTTCAGCGACTTTTTCATAATGCTTTTGCTTTGCTTCTTTCAGATAAATTTCCAGTTCCTTTCTAAAAACAATAGTTGCATCATCAGGAAAAAGTGTTTTATGACGTTGGAAGAACGAATAGATAGCAGAACCATTTCTAAACTCGTATTCA
Organism: Saprospiraceae bacterium; assembly: GCA_045106825.1. GTDB lineage: Bacteria > Bacteroidota > Bacteroidia > Chitinophagales > Saprospiraceae > CAWVWD01. The sequence goes on from JBGCFH010000020.1 coordinate 1,466, forward strand.
TACATTTTGAACAATTCAATAACTTGATTTAAGCGATTTTCAGATTCCAAAATCTGAGAAAAAGTTATAACATGATTCTGTGTAAAGTAAATCTCAAAATCTTCTCGCTTTTCTGGTCGATGCTTAATTGCCGTTTGAAATGACTCAATACTTGCTTCGACTTCATTATATCGTTCTATCCAATATAAAGTATTTTCTCCACCTAAGTTATTATCACACAATCGGATAATCATCTGAAACTGTTGGTCTTTGACATCCGTTTTATTTCGTAAAAAACGATGAAATGTTGGTTGTTGTTTATTTAAATAACTGGCTAAAACCTCATAAGCTTTTGAATAATTGAGTTTCGATTCATAATACTTTGCCAACACCAAATTGAAATATGCATTACTTGATTGTTCCGTTAAGACTTGTTCCTTTTGATTATCTGTCAAATAAGGTTGTAAGCGTTCATACAATCTCAATCCATTTTGACCATTAACATGATTGAAATAATTAAAATAATTTAGATCCATAACAATCGTCACAAACTGCGATAAATCTTGATTCGGAATCGCTTCAAAAATATCTGTTGCGATATTATCAAAACAACCATAATTCAAATTATCATGCGTTTCCATTATTCGCTGAATCGCATCTTTCCGTTCTTTATTCGGAATCGAACCAATAAACTTCCCAACGTATTTCGAGAAATTTTGACCTTCATAAGCAGCATCGCCATAATCATCATACAACTGATTGTCATCAAAAGCTTCTTCCACATTATTTATAAAATTGACGAGTTCATCCGTTACTTTCTTTGGCAACGTTTTCCAAAACGGACGCAATCGTTCTAATGCTTTCTCACTATCTTCCTCGAATCCATCAACTCCATGCAGTTCACCGTTAAACAAACCATTGAGTTTAATGGCTGCCGTTTTAAATGCTTTTTCTACCTTTTGTAAATTTCCTTTTTTGGCTTGTTTTTTTATTGTTACTTCCTTTCGGAAATGCTCAGGAGCGAATTCCAATACCAATTTTTGCAATTTCTCAATCGGTAAATTATGAACGTATTTTTCAAAATCATTTTTTTCTTTTTCTGCTTTCGTAATAATAGCTTCCGTTATATCTGCCTCTTGTAATTGATGATTTGGCACTCGATTTTGTAAATGCAATAAACTTGCAATCAAATGTTTACAAGTTGCATCTTCATATGGACAATCGCACGAACCATAGATTTTATCACCTTGTTGTATAATGACAACTTCGTATTCTCCATAATTTCCCGATACTTCTAATTCGCACTTTCCAGTGTTAACTTCTACATTCGGATAAACTGCACCTGAACTAAGATATTCATAACCTCGCTGTACAACAGAGTTATACGACATTCCACTAATTTGAAATTTTGATAAACTGCTTATGCCTTCCGAAAAGGTTTGATTTGGTTTTAAACTGAATAAATAATCCATTTCATTAAAGTGTTAGTATCTATGATATACTTGTTAAGGGATAAACCTTTTTTATGCTGTATTGTGTATAATCGTAAGAATAATTCAAGAATAAATTTACATTTTTTCTACGGTAAAAACCTTGTTAATATACAACTTCTTCGTCTGAAGGTCAAAATTTAGAACGATATTTTTCATAATTTATATAAGTTTATTTCGTATATTCTAATGTAAAAGAAACTGATAATACAATAAAAATTACCTCATCAAAAACAGTTTTATTATCAAAATATTTCGATAAACCTACTTACATTTGCACTTAGAACAATTTACATTATTGAAGTTCAAAAAAAACAATGATTACACTAAAAACCAATAAAAGTCAAGTTCAAATTTTTCCATTATTAGGTGGCGTTTTAGGCGATTTAAAATTGTATAATGGCAATAAATCCCTATCAATTTTAGACAGTTATCAATCAGCTGATGATGCTGTAGCAAAAGCTGTGGCAAAAAGTCATTTCCTTTTGCCTTTTCCTAATCGGATGAAAGATGGAAAATATACATTTGATGGAAAATCATATCAATTTCCATTAAACGATACCACACTTCAACATAGTTTACATGGATTTTTGGAAACCATTCCGATGGAAATTATTCATCAAGAAGCAACCGATATTCAAGCGATTGTCGAATTAAAGGGAAGTTTCAATGGGTTAGAATATTATCCTTTTCCATTTGATTTTCATGTAAAATATACGTTGACAAATTCTGAATTAAGTATTCAAACAAAAATAAAGAATACAGGTAAAACGAGAATGCCAATTGGATTTGGTTGGCATCCATATTTCAAATTAGATACAGAAACGGTTGATGTTTTAAAAATGCAATTTCCTAACTGTCAATCCGTTGAAATTGATAATCGAATGATTCCAACTGGTAAAACGATGGATTATACGGCATTTTCTGATTTAAACTCAATTGGAAATACAAGTTTAGACAATTGTTTTATTTTAAATAATACTAATTCAAAAAAAGTAGCGATTACGTTACAATCTAAAACAACAACATTAAGTGTTTGGCAAGAAACAGATGCTTTTCCATACTTTCAAATCTATACACCTCCACATCGTCAATCCATCGCTATCGAACCAATGACTTGCAATGTCGATGCTTTTAATAATAAAAATGGTTTATGGATATTAGAATCAGGAGAAGAGAAACAAGTGGAATTTGGTATAGAAATGAGTTAATATTTCTGTAGCGGCTGTCTTTAGCTGCCGTATTTCAATATTTTTACGGCAGCTAAAAACCGCCGCTACGTAAAAAAAACCGCCTGTCTCGTGAGACAAGCGGAATCAAAACAAAACGAAAAACCCAAACTTAAAACAATATCATTCTGACTTAGTTCCTATAAAAAACGTTAAAGTGTCAGAATGCTACAAGCAAAATCTTTACTTTCTTTCAGATAGAAGGTACTTTTAAAGTATCTTCTATCTCCTTGAGTTTAAACGCTTAATCTTACTAATTTATTTAATCATCGTTACCTCTTAAGGTAACATAAAGTTTTTTTAACGTTCCTTTACGATTTACAGTCACTTCGACTTCATCACCAGGGCGATTTCTACCGACCAATTCTTGTAACTCGGGAGCAGTTTTTACATTTCTACCATTGATTTCAGTGACAATATCATCTACTCTCATACCAGCATCATCCGCAGCTCCACCATCTTCAATATAAGCAATATGAACACCTTCCACAATATCAACCTCTAAATCAGTTGCCAATTCACTATCCATACTCTGAATACTTACGCCCATAAAACCTCTTTGTGCAGAACCATATTCTTTCAAATCTTCTACAACTTTCATCACAATCGAAGTTGGTACTGCGAAAGAATAACCTGAGAATGAACCTGTATGAGAAGCAATTGCAGTATTAATACCAATTAGATTTCCATTTTGATCAACCAAAGCACCTCCGCTATTTCCTGGATTCACGGCAGCATCCGTTTGTATAAATGATTCAATTGCTGTTCTTCCTTCTAAAATATCAATATTTCTACCTTTTGCAGACACAATTCCTGCTGTAACGGTCGATGTTAGATTGAATGGATTACCGACTGCTAAAACCCATTCTCCAACTTTTACATCATCAGAATTTCCGTAAGGTAAAACCGGCAATTCTTCTGCTTCAATCTTTATCAAAGCTAAATCTGTTGTTGGATCAGTTCCGACTTTTGTCGCTTTAAATTTACGCTGATCGTATAATGTTACGGTAATTTCATCTGCAAAATCAACCACATGATTATTCGTAACAATGTACCCTTCTTCGTCAATAATGACACCTGAACCAGTTCCTTGTTTTGGCATACTTTCCATTGGTCCAAAGAAAAATTCAAATGGACTTTGTTGACGTTTTTCAGTTTCTTCTTTTTTATTTTGCTTTGCTGTGATATGTACAACGGCTGGCATAGTACGTTCCGCTGCCTCTGTAAAATCAAACGGTGTAGCTTGAATTCTATCTGCTGCTAATCTCGAATAGTTTTGTCCAACAGGTTGATTGACTAATTTGACGGTTTCTCCTTGTGAGTTGGGAGCGATTAAATAAAATCCTCCTAAAGTAATGAGTCCGCCGATAACTCCTGCCAAAATCATTGATGTTATTTGCTTCATAGACTTTATCGGTTCTTTGTGTTTTGTTATTTTATTAAAATTAAATTTCGTCTTTTCGACCTTTCCTAATGTTTTAAAAGTTGATTGTAAAACGCCTTAGTTGCGAATCTGTTACAAATCTCGTTTTAGTTTAACAAATCTTTAAAAATTTTAGTTTAAATGTTATTTGATACATCAAAAAGGTTTCAAGACATTGCTATCACTAAATTACAACAAAATATGTTGAAAAATAAATCAAATTATCATTCTTATACCAATGTCATCTAATCACCTTTAAAAGTATGGTTACAAAGGATAAAACGATTATTTACTTGACGTATCGTTTTTTAATTTCTTGCACTCATTTTAACACTTTCTATAAAGATAAATTTACTTTTGCAGTACGAGTTTTGGGTTACGAGTTATGAGTTTTGGGTTTTTAATACTCGAAGATTACGTATTTGTAACTTGGATTCTCACTATTTTATAATTTTATAAAAGTTTATAAAAGTTGTGATTTTGGGTTACAATCTTAAATAAAAACGATTGTCAAACCCGTAACTCGCAACTCGCAACACGAAACCATGATTGTAAAAATTATTAATAAATCAACGAACGACTTACCAGAATACAAAACGGCAGGAAGTGCAGGAATGGATTTAAGAGCTAATTTATCGGAGTCCGTTACACTTCAATCATTAGAAAGAAGATTGATTCCAACAGGATTATTCATAGAATTACCAATGGGTTACGAAGCTCAAATTCGTCCTCGAAGCGGCTTATCATATAAAAAAGGATTGTCACTTCCGAACACACCTGGCACAATTGACAGTGATTATCGTGGAGAATTAAAAGTGATTATGATTAATCTTTCGCCAGAACCTCAAACAGTCGAACATGGCGAACGTATTGCTCAAATGGTAATTGCTAAATACGAACAAGTAACGTTGGAAGAGGTCGAAACGTTATCAGATACAAAGCGTGGAACTGGTGGATTTGGGAGTACAGGGACAAAGTAAGTTATAGAAAGTTGAATGCTTTGGAAAACTGCTGACTTCTGCGAACAAGCACTTAGAGGAATTATCAAATATGAAAAGAGAAAAGGGTAGAAGCTAACTTCTCCCTTTTCTCCTACTCAATTTTTTAATATTGCTTGAAAAACAACTAAGCTACTGCTGCTGCTAAAACAACTACTGAATTTTCTGTACCAAACTCATTTGGAGTATACAAATCTGCTTCCCAGTCATTCTCCCAAGTTTCGCCATCAATTAAGTAACGGAACTCATAGTTTTTACCTATTTCTAAGTTTAAAACAGTTTTGAATCCACCTTTTTTCAAAGATTTCATTTCTACCGCTTCTTCTACGTTCCATTCATTGAAGTCTCCAACTAATTTTACGGAATCTGCTGCGTCACAAGCTGCTGCTGCCAAACGGAATGTTACTTTACAAACTGGCTTTGATTTTAAAAATTGCTTTTTTAACATAATACTAAATTTTAGAATTTTAAATTAATAAATCTGAAGTTAGTATAATACCAACTTCCAATATTTGAAGCCTTCCACAACTTCAAAATTTTAAGTTTTTTACAGTCTTAATATTAGTGAAATATTGATTTTAACGATAGTTACTTGTTATTAGAATATTAAATTTTATAAAAAAATGATTGATTGAATTATATATTGAGTATAAACGTTTGTCATTAATATTTTTGACAAAAAAAATTGAAAGTGGCTAAAAAGTATAATTTTTAGCCACTTTTAGTAGTCTTATTTTTTCTTCTTAGGATTATGAAATACCATTTTGTAATCCGCTTCTGCACTTCCTTTTTTGATATTTTCTAATTTACGTTTCAACATTCTACGTTTTAACGGTTTCAAGTGTTCTAAAAACAAAACACCATCAACGTGATCATATTCATGTTGAATGACTCTTGCATTCATACCATCGTACCATTCTTCATGTAGATTGAAATCTTCGTCATAGTATTCAATCAATATACGAGGTTGGCGTTCGACATCGCCTGTAATATTCGGGATACTCAAACAACCTTCTTCATAAGACCATTTTTTGCCCTCTTCTTCCAAAATCGTTGCATTAATAAATGCTTTTTTTATGCCCAAATGTTCTTCTCCTTCTTCTTGTATCTGAACCGTGTCAAGGATAAATAAACGAATACCTAAACCAATCTGTGGTGCAGCCAGACCAACACCTTCAGCATGATACATTGTTTCAAACATATTTGCTACTAACTGCTTTAAATTAGGATAATTCTCGTCAATGTCTTCTGTCTCTTTTCTTAAAACTGGCTGTCCGTAAGCGTATATTGGTAATATCATTATTAAGTATAAACTATGAAGTATAAAGTATGAAGTATTATTCCGAATAATACTTTATACTTCATACCTAAATTCCATTTGCTTCCATATAATCTTGTAAAATCAAGATAGCACTGATTTTGTCAACCAATGTTTTATCACGACGTTTTTTCTTTTTTACACCACTTTTAAGAATAATTTCTTTTGCTCGTTGTGAGGTATAACTTTCGTCAAATGTCGTTATATTGATTTCAGGATATTTTTTTTGAATTTTTTGAATTAGTTTTTGAATTTTTTCGTGATTACGACCTTTAGTACCATCAGCACGAATAATTTCTCCAAAAACAATTGTTTCTACATTTTCTGTGAAAAAATATTCTTCTAAGAAATCCAATAATTTATTGGTTGGAACGGTATCCAAACCATGTGCAGCAATTTTCAAAACATCTGTTACTGCAATTCCTGTTTTTACCGTACCATAGTCAATTGCCATGATTCGTTTCATTCCACAAAGATAATAAAACTTTGATATACCGTATATTTTTGACTTTGTTAGGTCAATTTATTAGTACAACCTACCATTTATTATTAGTAGCTTTATATAAAAAGGTTGTAACTTAGCTGTTGTGGAAGTATAAAATAAGGTTACATACATTAATATACTTCAAAGTCCCGTTTAATATTTGCACACATTATTATGCATTTTAAAGAATTGAGTTTTGAAAAAATCAAAATTATTTCATAACATATGGATAATCAGATCTGTCAGGTTTTTGAAACCTGACAGATTTTTATCTCGAAGTCAAAATGCATCGTAGTATGGTTTACTCAATAAAATAATAGTAAGTTTATTACAAATTAGAGATTGAAAAGTGAGTGATTTATGGATAGACGAACTTTTAGTAAAAAGATAGCCTCTACAGCTGCTTTAGCGGGATTTCCTTTAATTGGATTTGGTAAGCAATCAGATATGAGTTTCTCAAAAAAAATTATTAAACCTAAAAGATTAAAACCTGGAGATACGATTGGTTTGGTAACACCTGCGAGTCCAATTACGAAGGAACAATTAGAGAAAACAATCAAAAATATTGAAGGATTAGGATTTAAGTTGGAATATAACCGAAAACGACTTTTGGCTCGAAAAGGCTATTTGGCAGGTAAGGATATTGTCAGAGCAGACGAAATTAATCGAATGTTTGATAACAAGCGAATTGATGGGATTTGGTGTGTACGAGGAGGATATGGTGCAACTCGAATGTTGGATATGTTAAATTATAAAGTTATTAAACAAAATCCAAAAGTGCTTATTGGTTATTCTGATGTTACGGCATTATACCAAGCTATTTTCAAAAAAACAGGTTTAGTTTGTTTTCATGGGCCTGTTGGTGCTTCTGACTTTACAAATTATACAAAAAAACATGTTCAAAAAATTCTATCAAATCCTACTTCCACCTATAAAATAGAAGCATCTCCCGAAAATGAAGCCATGGAAAATCAGATTTATAATTCTTATGTCATCAATGACGGAATAGCGGAAGGAAGGTTAGTTGGAGGAAACTTAACACTGGTTTCTTCATTGGTTGGCACACCTTATGATATTAGTTATAAGAATAAGTTAGTTTTTTTAGAAGATATTGGAGAGAAACCATATCGGATAGATAGAATGATTACTCAAATGACATTAGCAGGAAAGTTTGATAAGGTAAAAGGTATTATTTTAGGTGTTTTTTTGAATTGTGAGACAAAAGATGGAAATAATTCTTTGACACTTATGGAAATGTTTAAAGATAGATTTGAAAAATTGAAGGTTCCTATTATTTATGGAATGTCTTTCGGGCATATAAGTAATCAATTTACCTTACCTTTGGGCATTCAAGCTAAACTGGATACGACTAATAAAACATTAACATTATTAGAACCTGCTGTTGTCTAAGATTTTTTAACAAAAAACGCTTCATTTACCCAAAAGATTAATATATTTATTTTTTGTTTATTTGTAAGCTATTTTTTAAAAGAAATACAATAATAAAAATACATAATCATATAAATACAAATTATTGAAAACAGCCACACATAAGAAGCTGAGCGATGAAGAAGTGATTGATAAATACTTAGCAACTCAAAGCTCTGTATATTTCAGTATGTTATATGACCGTTATATCACTAAGGTTTATAGCAAATGTATTTCTTTGCTAAAAAACGATGCAAAGGCACAAGATGCAGCACAAGAGATATTTATTAAAATCTTTACAAACTTGGGCAAGTTCAATAAAAAGTCAAAATTCTCGACTTGGGTTTATTCTATTACTTATAATTTTTGTATAGATACCATCAGGAAACAGAAGAAGAAAAATAAGTTATTTTCGGATGAAGAGAACGAAGGGAAAGAAATTATTGAAGAAGTTGATGACAAAGTGTTACTTGAGATGGAATTAGACCGTCTAAAGGTTGTTCTCGACCTTCTTACTGTTGATGATAAATCCGTTTTAATTATGAAATATAAGGAAGGGCTTTCGATCAGAGATATCAGCCATGTTTTTGGTAAGACAGAAAGTGCTATCAAAATGAAGATAAAACGGGCCAAACATAAATGTCAACGACTTTACAACGAAACTTTTCCAAATAAAGAAGAGTAACTGTGTAGAGTTGATTTGTATTGAGTTTAAGAAAACTCAATCTAATATGCTTTAAACTAAAGTATTTAATACCAAATCCTAAATGATTACAGTGTTCTAAGATAGGCTTATTGGCTACAAATTTGATTTTGTAATTCGCAATGTGTCCAAAACGCCTATCACTTTTTTCAAATTATTCATCATAGTGAATAATTAAATTTGTGTTCTAAAATATAATTGTGATGCGTGAATATTCAAGTTGGGGACTTATAGAACCCGAAATAGCACCGCCAAAGGCTGTCAAAAAATCTATCCAAAAAAATGTCATGGCTCAATTGACAATGGCACGTTTTATTGGTAGTGTAGTGGATTTATATCTTGGTAAAGTTGGGCAAACGATTGTTGGTCTTGCAGAAACTTTCGAGCAGGAAGATGATGATACAGAAAGACAACAACCAATATATTAATATTACCAAACCAGAATTTATAGAAATTTCCAAAAGACTCTATTTGTATGTTTTTTTTAGAAACAACCGCCATATTAGATAAATTATACAGTGCGTTACTAACTTTCGGGACTGCTTTTGCAATCTTAATTATAGGTTGGTTTATTGCCAGATTTCTGGCAAAAATGATTGAAAAATTGCTAAAAGCAATTAAAATTGATACTATTGGAGATAAAATCAATGATATTGATATACTTCAAAATGCTAATGTCAAGATTTTACCAAGTATTCTTGTCAGTCGATTAATTTACTATGTATTGATGTTATTAGTTATTACGGCTGCATTAGAAGTTGTTAGCCTTGATGAACTATCAAAGCAAGTACAAAAACTAATTGAATACATTCCTAAGTTATTTTCTGCTTGTTTGATTTTGATTGGTGGATTGATTGTCGCAAATGCAATCCGTTCTTTATTAAACGCAGCTTTCCAGTCTTTAAATGTTGCTTCCGGTAAATTGATTAGTGGATTTATTTTCTACTTTATCTTTGTATCTGTTTTATTGAGTGCATTGCCTCAAGCAAATTTTGAAGTAGAATTTTTACAAGATAATTTGACAATCATTATTGGTGGAATTGTCTTTGCTTTCGCAATCGGTTATGGATTTGCTTCTCGCAATATTATGTCAAATCTTTTGGCAGCATTGTATAGTAGAAACAAATTTCAAATCGGTGATGATGTAAAAATCGACGGAATTCGTGGAACAATCATCGAAATGGATAGTACATCATTAACATTAGAAACCAGCGACAGACGAGTTGTTATTCCTTTAAATCAATTAACAACTCAACGTGTTGAAGTTTTTGGTAATTGGGATCAAACACCAAGAATCGAACAATAATTTTTGAGGTGTAAGCTATAAAGTTTTTTTTACACAAAAGCGTCATTCAGCATGTATGTTGAATGACGCTTTATATTATATATTAATATATAATTATCCTTTCAAGATACTTCTTGAAATCACTAATTTTTGAATTTCAGAAGTTCCTTCTCCGATTGTACATAATTTAGAATCTCGGTAAAATTTTTCTACAGGAAAATCTTTAGTATAACCATATCCGCCATGAATCTGAACGGCATCGGTTGATACTTCGACACAAGTTTCGGATGCAAAATATTTTGCCATTGCTGAAATCTTAGTCATCGGTTTATTTGCATTTTTCAACATAGCGGCTTTACGAGTCAATAACTCAGAAGCTTCGATTTTGGTTGCCATATCAGCCAACTTAAAAGAAATCGCTTGGAATCTTGAAATCGGTTTACCAAATTGTTGTCTTTCTTGTGAATATTTTAAAGACGCTTCATAAGCACCTTTCGCAATACCAATAGATAATGCAGCAATAGAAATACGTCCACCATCTAAAATCTTCATCGCTTGAATAAATCCCTGACCTTCTTCACCCAACATTTGACTTTTGTGTACTCTACAATTATCAAAAATTAACTCTGCGGTTTCAGATGCACGCATACCTAATTTATTCTCTTTCTTTCCAGATGTAAACCCAGGCGTTCCATGTTCAATAACAAAAGCAGAAATTCCATGAGAATCTAACAAATCACCAGTGCGAACTAAAACAACTGCGGCATCACCAGATTTGCCGTGCGTAATCCAGTTTTTTGTACCATTGATAACAAAATAATCACCATCACGTTCTGCAACACATTGCATACGCATTGCATCGCTTCCTGTGTTAGCTTCCGTCAATCCCCAAGCACCAATCCATTCGCCAGTTGCTAATTTGGGTAAATACTTTTGCTTTTGTTCTTCATTACCAAACATTAAAATATGATTCGTACATAAAGAATTGTGGGCAGCAACAGACAATCCGATAGAACCACAAACCTTAGCTATTTCAACAATTACAGAAATATATTCTTGATATCCTAATCCGATTCCGCCATATTCTTCGGGAACTAAAACACCTAAGAAACCAAATTCGCCTGCTTTCTGCATCAAGTCTTTTGGAAAATGTTGGCTTTCGTCCCATTCCATCATATTTGGACGAATATATGTTTCTGCAAAGTCTTTTGCACTTTGCTCAATCATTTTTAAACTATCGTCAGATACTTCTTCCATTGATAAATTCATAATTTATATAGCATTTTGTTAGTATTCAATAATTTCTAACTACAAAAATACAGATTTGTTGAGGAATTATCATTTTATCCACTAATTAGTTCGTTTATAACAATTAGTTAATCATTAATATAAAAATTTTATGAATAGTCAGAAACTAATAATTTACTATCAAACGAAGCGTCCGTCAACCATTTATCGTATTAATAAGCCCATTTAATATACGCCGAACCAAAGTTAAATCCTGCTCCAAAAGCGGCCAAAATAATATTATCGCCTTTCTGAAATTTATCTTCCCATTCCCACAAACACAACGGAACTGTTCCTCCAGTTGTATTTCCATATTTTTCGATATTAATGGTTACTTTTTCTTCCGGAATTCCCATGTATTCTGCCGTTTTTGCCAAAATTCTAAGATTCGCTTGATGCGGAACAAGGTAAGCGATATCATCACCGGTTAAATTATTTCGCTTCATAATATCAACTGTTGTCCCAGACATTCCATTCACAGCATGACGAAATACAGAACGACCTTCTTGCTTAAAATAATGTAGTCCTTTGTCAATCGTTTCATGTGTCGGAGGATGAACCGAGCCACCTCCAGGCAATATAATCATATCTTTTCCGATAGGATCTTGTTTCAAAATAGCATCTTGAAAACCTAAGCCTTCTTCATTCGGTTCTAATAAAACAGCACCTGCACCATCGCCAAACAAAATACAGGTCGAACGGTCAGAATAATCCATGATAGAAGACATTTTATCTGCACCAACAACAATCACTTTTTTATAATTACCCGATTCAATGAATTGAGCACCAGTCACTAAACCATGTACAAACCCCGAACACGCCACACTCATATCGAAACAAAAAGCATTTGTCAACCCTAAATTCTCACAAACTAAGTTGCCAGTAGAAGGAAAAAGATAATCAGGCGTAACCGTTGCGACAATCAAAACTTCAACTTCTTCTGGTTTCGTTCCACTTTTTTCTAAGACTTGACGAATTGCTTCAGTTGCCATTACTGATGTTCCTTGACCTTCGCCTTTTAGTATTCTTCGTTCTTTGATACCTGTACGAGTCGTAATCCATTTATCATTCGTTTCGACCATTGTTTCCAACTCTTGATTCGTCAATCTATATTCTGGAACATAACCGCCAACTGCTGTAATTGCAGCGTGTAATTTTTTCATTATTATAGGTTGTAGTTATACTTACACTGAAAAATTCAGCCCACAAAACTATAAAAGGAAAAATAGTTCACAAATACTTTTGTATTATTTTTTCAGTTATTCACATGAATAGATAAATAATAATGGCAACAGACTACAATATTTGTCCTTTCTATCCTATAATTTCATGTTTCACTGATATTAAATTAAAAAATGAAAATATTAGTGATTATTCTAAAAAAAATTAGACCATGTGCGTGCGTGTGTACACACGTGCGTTCACAAAAAATTTGGCAATACGAAAAAAAAAGCCGAACTATATCAGATGAATTATGCCTGCCCCGACACCTCGGTGGAAAAT
>JBGCFH010000200.1:0-4724 GCA_045106825.1 Saprospiraceae bacterium
TGTCTTGGGTTTTTTATAAAAATATGGAGAGGAGAGAGCAATCAACCTCCCCATAATCAAATAATTGTTATTATTAAAAATTTTAAACGGTATGTTTTATTTGACATCTTCTACCAATACGATAAGTGTTTGCTATAGCGATGATTGACATTAATAAAGAAAATAATAATCCACCTATCAACCATGCTTTTTCACTTTCAACTGTTTTTACTCGTTCATGTAATTGTCCAATATAGATATGAGCTAATTCGACTTCTTCTAAGATTTGTTCTCTGCGTTCAGACATATTATAGCTGCCTTCATTTATTTTACGTGCAGGAGTTACCTTGGGTAAGTGATTATTTTTCCACATGAAATCAGCGTGTTCTTCAAGACTTAATAGTTTATAATCTTCACGGAAAACATAGTCAGGAACACTTAATGTTGTTCCATCGTCTATGAAAGAGCCGCCTACAACTTCAACACTATTTCCGTAGATTTTTAAATCTCCATTATTACTTGTTCCTAAACGGATATCTAAATCTCTTGAAGAAAAAGCTCCTTCTTCAAATTTTATTTTCTCATTAGAAGGACTTCCAAGTGCGAAATATAAGTCATTCGTTGCCCCTAATATTAGTGCATCAATTGAGATATTCTTTCCCGGTTCAGGGGCGATTTTAATACCTGTACCATTCATATATATATCTGCCTCTTTTGTGTTATTATTAAAAAAATTGATATCGTTAAAAAAGTCCACTTCATCTTTGAATAATACATCATCTTCAAACTCCACTTCATCTTTAACATAAGTTCCTCCTTTCAATAATAATTCATATCCTGATGGTGTCTCAATTTCAAGATAAGTAGTAGCGGTACTTGACAGTGTAGAAGTATTTATACTTCCTATTTCAATCCCGTTTAAATCATAAAACTCAATAAAATTATTACCACTTTCTACATCAATCGGTTCTGTGAATTTCTTTATTCCACTTATGGTTTGTGCTGTATTCAATGTTACATAATCAGTAGGAATAGTTGGCGTATTAGTAATGTTCGCATAATCAATCGAAACTGTACCTAATTCAGTTTGAATTTTGTCAGAACTCCATAATGTCGTTGTTGAAACTTGTCCATCATCAATAGTTGGAATAGTAGGTTTTCCTGTTACTTGTGTATCGTAATCTATTGAAATATTACTAACCTCATTTTGGATTTGGCTTTGAATTTCAGACGAACTCCATACCGTTGTTGTTGAAGTTTGGTTATCATCAATAGTTGCAAAAGTTAAATCAGTAGGCGACCATTTCGTACCGTCATAAGCTAAAACTTGACCATTTGTAGGCGTTGTCGCATCTACTAAAGTGCCATTGATACGCAAAGCATTTTTAGCAGACAAAGCATACGGAACAGCTAATAATTGAGAAGTTCCCAATAATTGATAACTTGTTCCACCATTTTCATCTACTGAAATCACAATATTATGAACATCATCTGTCCAATCAATCGCTGAGAAAGTTCCTGATGATACTGTTCCTTCACCTATATTAATATTGAAAGTACCTGATGCCGAAGTTGTTGTAGTATGTGTTTCGGTATAGATTATAGTTGCAGGATTTCCCTTTTCTATTTTGATTTCAATACCAATACTTTGATTGGTAATAGGTACGCCATTATTGTCTGTTATTGAGCCTTGATATTTAATGACTTCGGGTATGGAATTTTGTGCTTGTACAACTGCTGTAAAGCAAAATACGAATGATAATAGAGTGATTAATTTTTTCATTACTTTGAGTTTAGTGTTTAAAAAATATGTTTTGGAAAATTTGGAGTAGCACTTTTGTTTTTTGCTACTCCTTTATAATTTGTAATTCACATAAGATTTTTCTTATTAGAATAGTTCCTAATTTACTTTAGTAAATAAATGATTTTTGTAGGGCATTCCATGCTTGTACTGTTGTATAAGCTTTCATTCGAGCCCCATGATAATTTGTGTAGGTTGTTGTTTTGAACTTGTGATAGGTAGTATACCAAGCCTTAGTGCTCATTGTTCTATTTCCTCTATGATACCAACCGTATGAATACCAGCAACAACCACGGCTATAAAAACGGCATGGAACTATATGACTTGATGCTCTTACTATTATTCCTTTTGCACCACTATTAGTATAATACCTATTTCTATAGCTATTAGACTTATTTAATTTCCCCGAAAGTGGTAATTCGTAAAGAATCTGTAATTGATAACCTGTTGGTATATTACTTTCTTTAATAACCTCTGCTATATCGTAAGGGGTTTCTGATGCTTCTTTTATTTCTACATTTTCAGTAGTTGTTCTATTAACATTCGTGTTATCTTCATTGTAAGGCGTAACTTTGATATAAGGTTTTTGAGCAAGGATTTTGTTTATTTCTTCCTCTAAATCAGATTGAATACAATAAGTTACTGTATAATCTCCATGAGATAATTCTAAACATTTTTCATGTTGAAAAATACGCTCTGTAATAGCATCTTTCTCAGCGTCTTTTGATACAATTAAATTATCTTCTTCTTTGCTACAAGAAAAAAGAAGTAATACTGCTAAAATTGATAAACTAAATCTAAAAAAACGTTTCATAATTCATTTATTTAAAAAATTTGCAAATAAATTCTTTTCTTAAAAAGAACACCACAAAGATTTAAACAAATGCACTAAAAAACATGACGTTAAGTAGCGAAAAGATTAAATTTTCCCCTTTAAAATGAATGTTTTTAGACGTGTTTTAGAATGGAAAGTGTTGTAAATGAATAATTTATAGCGTAATTTTGTTCCCTAAACTCAACAAAATTTTATTATGTATCAATTTGAAAATAAAGATGGTTATATCTATCTGAAACTAATTACAGATGAAGAATTAAAAGAATTAATGGATTTTTTAAATTCAGATAAATTGCTTTGTCTTTTAGTAAAAATTTTGCGAAGGTATCAAAAAGAAAATGATATTTCAGAATGTAATTTAGTATTTGATTTAACAGAAGCAGCAAAAAAAGCAAAAATTCGCAAAGGAAATGAAAATTATAGTAAAAAAACGATTGGTAATAAATTTACAGGTCTCAATAAATCGATATTAGAGTTCATTACATTACGTGTATTTAGACAAAAAAAAACGCTACAAAATCAATTGCTTATCGAACAACTCTTACGAAGAGGGAAAAAATCGGATACTTTATCAATCATAACAAAAAAGACGAAACAACGAATTGAAGAGGATTTAGAAATAGTAAACACTAATCCTCAAAATGAATTTACCTATGAAAATAAGTTCAAATTGTATTTGTTTGATTATGTATTAGATGTTCAATCTGAAAAATCACATCGTGAAAAAGAAACCAATTTACAAAATGCTTATGACCAAATTGAGTATGATTATTGGCTAAAAAAGATTAAGTATGTCTTTGTCATGCTTAACCGAGAGCAAATAGTTAATATCAAATATGAGTTTAAAAATTTCAAATTTTTGCTTACTTATTTACAACAGCAAGAGTTATCAGAACATCCACTTATTTACCTTTACTACAATATTTTACGACTCTATTTAGAGGCTTATCAGATTTCTTTTGACGAGAATGGTCAAAGTGTAAAAAATGATATTTTGAACTTTAATGATGATTTATTCAATTTTATATTAAATTATCTGAATGAAAACGCTAAAAAAATCACAGGAAATGAACAACTTCAAATCTACACGGCTTTGTCTAATATTTGTGTCAAGTTAGAACGACTTGGCAAAATAGAATATACCCAAAAACGAAAAGAGGTTTACGAATCGTTAATTAATAATGAAGTCATTTTAGTACAAGGTAGAATTTCGGGAAATCATTTTTCTAATATTATTTCCATAGGAACTACATTGAAAGATAAAGAATGGGTAATTCGTTGTAAAGAACGTTTTGAAAGCAAACTATCTAAACAAGTGTCAATAGAAGTTATGGCTTACAATAATACTCTGATTTATTTTATGGATAACAAATTGGAAGAAGCAGAAATGGAACTTAGTAAAATTAGTGATGATATTGACTTTGTTTATAATTTGAATGTCAGGACATTAAGAGCAAAAATATATTATGAAAGAATTGAAGCATTAAAAACTTATCAAGCTATTTCAAAAGCAATTAATCATTTTTTACCTTTTTTGAGAAGATTTATAGACTATTTAAAAGATGATAAAAATCGAAAGAATACTATAGTTCATGAAGAAAGACGAAATGCACATAAAGCATTTGTAGAAACAATTATAAAAATGCTAAATGACATTCAAGAAGAAAAATTTATACGAGGTAGTGTTTTAGAAAAGATTGAAACCAGTAAATTAATTGTAGAAAAACGATGGTTATTGACTAAGTGTGAAAATCTGTCGTCTATATGAATACATCCATAATAGAAAATTGGAAAACAACTGCTAAAAGCAAAAAACGTTTCTTTGAGAACTTTAGAAAAGCACTATTTTCAATTCAAATAATGTAAAATAGTTAGAATTAACATCTGTTGTACCTTTTTTGTACCTCAAAAAACAAATTCAATCTAATAATCTGATAATCAAATATTTATACTAACAAGTGAAATTCTGTCAGCAATTCCCCATATGGATTATTTATCCATAAAACTATTCAATTTGAATATCAAAATTATATGCTACAATACGGTAAACTTCCTCCATAGATTCACAAATAAGACTATGAAAAGTAGCCTTTATAGATTCCCAAAGTT
>JBGCFH010000201.1:0-29682 GCA_045106825.1 Saprospiraceae bacterium
AAAACTTAGTTCTTTTCCTTAAGTTGACGACATTCGATTTAAAATCGCCTGTCGAATGTTCTTATTTAAGCAAAAAAGTCATTAAAAGCATCAATTCTTTATAAAACGCATTATAAAATTTTTTAAACCGAGAATGGCTGAAAAATTAAATAGATAAACATTTTTACTAAGAAAAACATCTATTTCATTATCAAAGTAAAGGTAGGAAATTAGGTAAGTTTATCTGACTATTGTATGCTTTTTTTGTAGAAATTGTAGTTCAATATAGCGTTAAAATTCCTATCTGTTGTCAACATTCATGATGGATATGAATGTTGGCTTTACGTTTAAAACATTAAAAACTTTAACATATAAAAGAAAACAATTTATTCACTTATCTCTTAAATCTACGTAGTTTTGTAATTATTTTTTAATTAAAAAACTAAACATGAAATTATCAAATTTTTTCTTTTGCCTAATGCTCGTTTTAGTCGTAGCTGCTTGTAATGATGATGATACTGATGATTGTATTCAATCAGATTGGGTAGGAACTTATACTGGAACTGCAATTTGTGATGGAACGACAGATAGCGTATCTGTAACTATTACAGCAAGTGGTTCAGAAGCCGTTATTATTGAATACGAATTAGGTGGACTAACTACAACTTATGATCCTATCACACCTGTAGGTTGTGTTATAGATTATTCTGCAACTCAAAATGGATTGACTGCGGATTTAGATGCTACTTTGAATATGGATAATCTAACATTTACAGATGTTCTTTCAGGTAATGGTCAAAGCATAACTTGTAATATCACTGCAACTCGAGATTAAATAATTGAAATACTATTTTATAAAAAACGCTGTCATTTATAAAATGATAGCGTTTTTGTATTATTGCCATCTTCTGTCTGAAAATCAACAGGAACAACTCTAACAGAGTTGAAATTAAGATATAATTCTCTAAACAACTTACCTACCGAAATTGGGTAATTAGCGAACTTAACGACATTATATTTAAGTGAAAATAAAATCAATGATAGTGAGAAAAAGGTATTCAAGCATTATTACTAAAGTATAAAATAGGATTCTAATACGTAACAGAAATAAACATATTCCAACAAAACCGAACGAAACCATGCGTAAATATAAAAAATGCAACCAAAGAATCTTGGTCGCTTAATGTGTCGGCGAAGTCAAAAAGTATTGTTTTTTTTGCATAGTTTTATAGCGGTAAGTTAGGTTATATTGTCTTTTTTGAATTTTAAAATCATAAATATACAGACTACGAAATGAAACGCTGTTTGGTAGCTGTTTTTTTATTTTTCTTATAAGCATTCCCGTAAATAGTTATATTTTCATAAATTGTAGCTTGAAATAATTTTAGAGTAAAATCTAATGAATAGACAATCCACCAAAAGCAATAAAATTTGAGTTTCTAAAAAAAAATGAATTTTCCTTGTGACTTTTCCCTCTTTCGAGAGATAAACTATTAAGAATCTTTAAAAGAGGATAATTCTATTTTTGCTTTATATTAGAATTATTTACTATTTAAGTAAAAGCTACTTTGGAATTTTTTAGAAATAAATATCACTTTATTCAAATTGTGTAAGCAATTTTCCAAAAAAATCACCACTATAAATTATAGTCACTAGTTCATTTGCCAAAAGTATTATAAACAATTGATTTTAATTTAAAATGGATTCAATTGCTAATTGAAAATTCTCTACAAGTAGCAAATAAATAGTAAACAATTTTTTATCATAACATATAAATAATGAACCAATTGAAAACCGAAAACCAACCACAAATTACTTGTAGTTGTGACAATCCAACGGATTGTTTAAGAAAAATGTTTGTTGATGCTGTTCAAAAAAGACGTGCAGGAGTTGGGCAATGTCCAGTAGAAAGACCTGTATTTAGAAAAACACACGGTATTGCAAAAGGCACAATTCAATTTGAAAAAGATATTCCTGAAGAGTTAAGACACGGAATATTTTCACACGTAGGAAAAACCTTTGAAACATATCTGCGGTATAGTTCGGATACTTCGCCTACCAGTTTTGATTTGAAATCAACAATTGGACTTGGATTGAAAATTTTTAATATGCCAGGCGAAAAGGTAGTTTCAGATGATGGAGCAAATGTAGCAGATTTGATTCTTCAAAACTCTTCTAATTTCTTTGTTGATGATGCACGAAATATGTGTAGTTTTACAAAAGCATCTCTTAATGGCAAATATGATGATTGGGTAAAAATAAATCCTGAAACAGGAGAAATATTAGAAGCTATGAAAAAGAAAGAGGTTTCTATATTGACAACAAAACTATGGAGTGTTTTGCCTTTCAAAATAGGAAGTAATTATTGTAAATACATCATAGAACAATCTTCTTCAACGCCTGAAAAACAACCTAATTTTAAAGATCCTGATTATTTGAGAAAAGGATTTACTAATCATTTAAAATCAAAAGAAGCTACTTTAGATTTGTATATTCAGCCACGTCCATTGTCAGGTAGTTGTCTTGATGTTGATTTTCCATTAGACAAAGCAATGACGGTTTGGGACGAGGAAAAAGCAAAACCTGTTAAAGTTGCTACGATTACGCTACTAAAACAAAATATTGATGAACCTAATCAAGTAAAATATGGTAATTGGTTGTCTTTCAATATTGGACGTGTTCCTATTGAAAATGCACCTATTGGTTCAATCGCAGAAACTCGCATGATGGTTTATGAAGCCTCCGCACATTATAGAAAAACAATAAATGAACAACCATTGAAACAACCAACAAAAATTGACGAGCCAACAATCGAAGAGCCTAACTGTAAAGACCTTACTCAAGCACAAAAAGATGCTATTGTGAAGGTTAAAGTTCATCCTGGAATAGGTATTGGTAGAGTTGGAACAAGCGAAGAATACTATATTGGACCGGAAGAAATTAATCCTAAATTAACACCATTTGGTGGTACTCGTGATGAACATGGTGCAATAAAAAGGCAAGCAGCCAGATTTAGGGTTTATGGTTATGATAAATATGGTGATTTGGTTGGCGAAATTAAACATACTGATTATTCAAGTATCAAATGGTCAGTTCATGTTGCTAATAAAAAAGCGGCTTGGTTCGAGTTTGAAGCTGCAATGGATATTCCTTCTATGAAGGATAAAGTTGCTACTTTGAGAAATCCAGATGTAAAAGGAGAAGATAGGAAAAAACTATTTATTGATGCTGGTGAAAAAGAGATAACAGATACTGAAACTACTGGTTCTAAATATAAAATGATTGGTCATTTTTATGATAAACCAGTCTATTTAGGCGAACTAAAAACAGATGAAGATGGTCGCTTAGTCGTATTGCCTGGTATGGGAAAAGCTGAAAGTCTTACAAATCAACCTGCTTTCACTCGTGATATTCCAAATTATTTTAATAATGCCAGAGATTGGTATGATGATATTGCTGATGGACCTGTAAGAGCTTCTGTAACTATCGAAGGTCGTGAAATAGAAGCGGAACCTGGATGGTTTGCTTCTGCACCACCTAACTATGCTCCGAATGTAATCAGTTGGCGTACTATGAATGATGTGATACAACATATCTTCACGGAAGGTAATCTTGAAAAATGTCCTTCTGATGATATTGAACCAAAATCTAAACTTTTGCCATTACCTGAAAAAGTAAGTTTTGAATATCATGTGAAACCAATTTTACAGCGATTAAGCAATTTACAATGGGTTAACAAAGGCTTTTCAGCAATGTTTGGCGTTGATGGGCCAATGAATTTTGATGATCCTGATTTAATTTACAAATTATCTACTATTATAAAAGGAGATGGTGAAATTGATGAGAAAAAGGATAAAGATGATGAATCGGTTTGTTTTAAACCTAATGGAACTTGTGTTCATAATGATGTATATCAAGAACTAAGACGCTCGATACTTAACAGTTTTAGAAGTCCAAGAAGTATTTCATTAGAAAAATATTCTTGGCCGGGTATTTATGGTGATAATTTTGGTGGTGATGAAACAGCAGAAGACACAGATTATTACCTTAATTTGCCTCCAATTTATGATTATATTTTAAGAAAATGGGTTTGTGGTTGTTTAGACAATGATTTCAAACCTAATTTAAGCGAAGCTGATATTTTAGATCAGGCGGCAATGCACTTCTGTATTGCAGATGCTTTTCATCCTGGAGCAGAATTAACTTGGCCAATGAGACATGTTAGCATGTATGATGCACCTTATCGTATCAAAACAAGGGGAAGAAATGAACCTGCACCAATCTACGGTAATACATTGCCTTCAACTGTTGCTATTGATAAATATGGAAGCACTTTAAATGAACAAGGTCCTGGTGATTTGACAAAATGGATGGCAGTTCCTTGGCAAGGTGATACGGCTTATTGCCGTTCGGGTTATGAAAAAGCATTTGATCCTTATGTGCCTACTTTTTGGCCAGCTCGTGTACCAAATCAAGTTTTATCTTTGGAAGATTATAATACACTTTGTGATACAACTAAAACTAAAGAAGAGCGTTTAGTTGCACTTCACAACAGAGTTGCTTGGATGAGAACTGTTCTTACAGAAGTGAAAAATTCAGGAGATATAAATGAAGTTATGAAAAAGATGGTAAGTGATTTTGAAAAAATGGGTATTGTGGAAGCAAAGCCAAGTCCCACGGATATGGATTGGTTACCTGATACATTATTTGTTGAAAACTTACAAGAAGTGAATACAAGAGGGTTCTTAGCAAATATCAATGTAAAAGAAAAATTAGAAAAAGCTAAAAAATTAGCTAAAACTGGTTGGATTGATGATGAACACAGACAACAAATGTATAACATCAGAAGAAGAAAATAATATGACTTTTTATGATATTATAATAGTAGGTGCAGGACCAGCTGGTTGTGCATCTGCTATTACTTTAGCTCAACATGGTTTGAATGTTGGTTTAGTTGACGAGATCAATCCGCATAAACCAAAAGTCGGAGAATCTATTCCTTCTGCTATCAAAAGGTTATTAACACAGTTAGGAATTAATAACATTAATACGATTTTAAACGATGATGAATATAAACCGTGTGTGACAAATGCTTCTGCTTGGGGTTCGGAACATTGGCAATATCAAGATGCTATTTTAAATCCTGAAGGTAATGGTTGGCACATTGATAGAAATGCTTTTGATGCTGCTTTGTATCAATATACAATTAGAAATGGTGTTATTCCCATTAAAAATCAAGTAAAAAATGTTATTGATAATGATAATTATTATACAATAAACTTGAAAAACAATACAAATGAAAATAAGACTGTTTTAAATACAAAATGGATTATAGATGCTACTGGAAGAAGTTCAAAAGTTGGACGTTCGTTAGGCTTTCATAAAGAAAAACTAAGTGAGCAAATGGCGGTGATTGCTTGGATAAAAACGGATAAGGATAAAGATTTTGCAACTCGAATCAAGTCGGTGCAAAATGGTTGGTGGTATACTGCTTTATTACCAAATCAAAGGCGAATTGCTGCTTTTCATGGACTCGTAGAAGATGTTCAGCAATTAGTTCATAATTCGGATCGCTTTACGAATTTATTCAATAGTGCGAACTTAATAAAATCAACAATAAATAATACTCAAATCATAAATAGAGTAGAAGGTCGAAATGCGAATTTTGGAAAGCTAAATGTAATTGCTAATCATCGTTTTTTAGCAGTTGGTGATGCCGCAATTTCCTTTGATCCGTTAGCCGCACAAGGTATCTTTTTTGCTTTATATAGCGGTATTAAAGCAGGAGAAGTCATCGCTAAATCTTGTGAAAATCCAAATCATCAAAATAAAATAATAGAATCATATCTCAACCAAATAGAAAGTGTCTTTCAGTATAATAGAAAAACATTAAAACTACATTATAATAATGAAGTTAGATATTTGGATGAACCTTATTGGCAAAAAATGAACAGTTAATTATAGATTTTCAGCGTTCCAAATTAAGATTCCGTCAACGTCCGAAAATCAACAGGAACAACTCTTGTATTAACTTGATGATGTCTGAAAATGAATAGGTGATTTTGAGGTGTTTATTTAGAGTTGAGTTAAATTCGTCATCAGATGACTTTGAGTCGAATGTCGTCAACTTAAGGAAATTGAATTGACGATTGACCTCTCTCCCAACCTCTCTCCTAAAGGAGAAAGGAGACAGACAACAGTATTCGACTTAGTTTAAGCTGAGTATTGTTCCCTTCTCCTTAAGGAGAAGGGTTAGGGATGAGGTAAAAAAGCTTAAGTTGACGACATTCGACTTTAAGTCGCTCATCCAATATTCAAACGGCAACCGATTTGTGATACATTTTATTTAATTGATCTTAACCAATTCTCTCCATAATCGGAATATTCTTCAAAATCATTTTAGAAGTATCAGGCAGACGTTCTTCTAACAACAACATTTTTCCATGTTTTAGTTGCTCAAGAATATTTTCATGATAATGACGAACCGTAATTAATTCGACATTATCATCTTTAAATACTTTGTAATATTGACGTAAGTCTTGCATCAATCCCGACACACGCTCAGGGATATTATTAATACAAATAGAAAAACCGATAGCAGTATTTTGCATCATATTAACTTTCACTCGATGTTGTGCAAACAGGTGAAATAACTTACTCAAACTTTCTTCATCTACAAAAGAGAAATCTTTACGAGATACTTGAATTAGTGCTTGATTTTTTTCGACAACAACAACTGGCGGATAAGCAGATTCTAAATTTTCAGAAATCATCGTGCCTTCACCAGCAGGATTGATAAATGATTTTACCATGAGTGGAATACTTTTGTTTTGTAAAGGTTTAATAGTTTTTGGATGGATAACTTTTGCTCCGTAATACGTCATTTCAATCGCTTCTCGAAAAGACAAACGATCAAGTTTTGTTACGTTTTTGAATAATCGTGGATCGGCAGTCAAAATACCAGGAACATCTTTCCAAACGGTCATATCTTCGGCATCTAAACAATAAGCAGCAATCGCTGCCGTATAATCCGAACCTTCACGACCTAAAGTTACGGTTTCTCCTTTTTCATTGTTTCCGATAAAACCTTGTGTTACCACAAAACCTTGTGATAATAATGGTGTGACAACGTCTTTAAATTGTTGTGGTGTAATGTCCCAATCAACTTTTCCTTCACGGTAAGTATCATCGGTACGAATCAATTGACGAGCATCAACCCAGTTAGAAGCCAAACCATTTTCAGCTAAATACTGCTGAACAATCGTTGTAGATAATAATTCACCTCGTGATACTAATTGGTCGTAGACACAATCATAACTATCTGTTATTGGCTGATTTAAGTACGCATCAATTTTGTTAAACCATGATTCTACTTTCGTAAAAACAGCATGATTTTTATCAAATAAATCGTGCATTACATCTAAATGATAGTTTTTTACAAAAGCGAACTTTTCGGCTAAATCTGCTTGTTGATGAAAATAAGCATTAATAACAGCTTCCAATGCATTGGTCATTTTGCCAAATGCAGAAATTACAATTACCAACTCTTCTGATTGATAATCCTTTAGTATGTTGGTGACATTACGGATTGCATCAGCATTTTTTACAGATGCACCACCAAATTTGAATACTTTCATTTTTTGAATGGCAAACGGCAAACGGTGGACGGCAGACGGAAAAATCTGACGTATTCATTTGCCTTGTGATAAAATTTTCGCAAATATACATTTTAGAACATATTTTGGAATTTGTAATGGAATAATTATTTACAGAAAAACTATTATTTAACGTATTGTTATTTTTTTAACAAACTCAAAACAACCTAATTATTATCACTAATGTTTATATTGTGTTTGTATTGAAAAATACTTAATACTTCACACCTTATACTTAAAATAAAATGGCAAACGCATTTAACATAGAAGATAAAAAATTGATTGAAAAATATTTTGGTGTACCAATTGATGATTTGACACCAGAAGTTTTCAAAAAAGAGCGTAAGAGATTGATGGCAAAATATCATCCTGATAAGTTTCAACACTTTGACGATGAAACAGTTATGGAAATGGCAACTGAACGATTTCAACAAATACAATCATTAACCGAAAAAATTAATCAATATTTTGATGGAAAAATAACGTTGACATTAGAAGATAAAATTCGTCGTGAAGATGCAATTTTTGCTTTTGATAAGTTACGCATCGAAATTATTACGAATGATAAAGAATTAAAATATGATATGTTTGGAACGTATTATCGTTGGTTAACATTTGGTGATAGTTTCAAAATACCTGATTCTACGGCATTTCTAATCATGGAAGGTGAACATCGAGGACATCAAATTGGTTATGTCGAAACAATTAAATTATTTCTAACTTTCGGTGTAAAGGATTCAGTAGAAGACATTGTCGCTTGGTTTTTTCAATCTATCGAAGGTCGTGCAAAATCACTTATCATTGCAGGAAAGAAAATTCCTGTAGAATATAATGCAATGTTGATGGCAATTCGTCGAAAGACATTTTTACAACTGGCTGCTTGATAAGAGATTTTTCAATATTTTCTCTCAAATCTTCAATCTCATATCTGTAATCTCAATGTCATTACCTATTTTTACAATTCACTAACAAAAAAAATAATGATTAATAAAATATATGTAGCTGCGACAAGTCAACATGTAGGCAAAACGACCTCAACTTTAGGTTTGGTACATGCATTACGAAAAAGAGGAATGAGTGTCGGTTATTGTAAACCTGTCGGACAACAATTTATAGATTTAGGAGATTTGCGAGTCGATAAAGATGCGTTGTTATTTTCTGATGTAATGGATTTTCAATTGGTATCAGAAGTGCATAGTCCAGTGATTGTCGGTCGAGGTGCAACCGCAGCATATTTGGAAAACCCAGAAGCTCATAATTACCCTGAAAGGATTCAAAATGCTGTCAATGTATTGGAAGATAATTATGATATGGTTGTTTATGAAGGAACAGGACATCCAGGTGTAGGAAGTGTTTGTGACTTGTCAAATGCTGATGTTGCCGAGTTAATCGGTAGCAAAGTTATTTTAGTCGTTGAAGGCGGAATCGGAAATACGATTGATAGAATCAACTTGTGTTTGGCATTATTTAGAGAAAAAAATATTCCGATTATTGGTATTATTGTAAATAAGGTTTTGCCAGAAAAACTGGAGAAAGTTCACAAATACGTTAAAATTTATTTAGATAAACATAATTTACCACTTTTAGGTGTGATTCCGTATGATAAAATGATGGCTTATCCATTATTACATACTGTAAAACGTGCCGTCGATGGTGAAGTTATGGCAAATAAACATAAACTAAATAATCAAGTAGCGAATACAATTGACTCCTCATTGATGGAATTAGAAGAGTTTACCAATTATGACCATTTGATGCTGATTATTAGTTCTCGAAAGTTGCCAAAGGCATTGAAGATGATTAAAGCATTTGAAAAGAAAAATAACTTTGAAAAGTCAACGCTTTCAGGAATTATATTAACGAATCATAAATTTATTGATTTAGAATCAAAAGCATATATCGAAGAAAACGAAATTCCTGTTATTCATACGCATATGGATACGTATGCTGCTGTTATGAAAATCTCAAAAATCGAAGTCAAAATTAATCCTCGAACGCCTTGGAAAATTCATCGTGCCGAAGAGTTAATCTCTCAACATGTGGATTTGGATATGATTTTGAATGGATAGTGTTTCGTGTTTTGACGAATTGACGTTAGTTTTTTTATAAAAACTTAAACTCGAATATATTCACCTGATGACTCAAAGTCATCAGGCGAATACTATCTTTTCAAATTCAAATTCAATATTATTCATAAATTTTTTCTCAATCCAACACGATTACTTCCATCGGAATACCAATTTTCCATTTCTGCAAAAATCTTATAATCGTATCTTTTATAAAATCGTAGTGCTTTATCACCCGAAGTCCAGAGAAAAATATGTTTTCCTCCTATGTTTGTCACTTGTTCTTCTATGGATTTTAATAGTTTTGCTCCTAATCCATTAGATCGATATTCTTTTTCAACAAATAAATCGGTTAGAAAAAACCAGCCTGAATAATTTTCACCGTTTTTGAATGCTAAACCCGATGAACATCCAATAAAAGTATTTCCATTCATCGCCACAAAGCTGAATCTATCCGAACTTTCTATTTCTACACCTTCTTCAAGTGAAAGTTCATCAAATCCTAAGTTCATTCGCTGAACTTCTTCTGGTGTCATTTCACGATTTATAATATTGATGTTGTTCATTTTATGGTTTTGGAGTTTAGTTACATATTCTATTTTATTTTTTCTCGAATTAATTTTACTTTTTCAATATTTATATCCAAAGCATTAGCTATTTCTTCATTAGATAATGTTGTATTCTTTATCATGGCTATAATTCCTTTTTCTACTGCTTCATCCTTGGCTTTCCTCTCTTTCGATATTGCCATTTCTATCTCCATTTTCATACTCAATGCTTGACTTGCTCTATCTGAAAGAACTTCTCCAAATCGTTGATACTCTCGTCTTTCGTCATCTTCCATATTTGCTACTTTCAGAACTTCCTCCGCCTCTTTTAATCCTTTAGCAGTAAAGGATTTTCTTATTTCGCTGTTCTTCAAAAAGTATATCCATTCATCAAGCGTATCTTTTGCTATGTCATCAAAATTATTGACTTTAATCAAATACATTTCTGGATACAAATCTTTAACTTTCTCTTTTTTAAATAGCTTTTTTTGAGCATTGGATAGTTGCAATTCATCTTGATGGTGAATACCAAAAAACTTCGTTTCTCCTTTATAAATATAATCTTTTCCTCTACCCAAATCGAAGTAAACAATATTAATAGAAATAACTTTTTTTACCGCTGTCCATTCATCACCAACATTTATGTGTTCTGTTATTGCTTTAGAAATGCCAAACAAAATCCTTAAAAAATAATCAATCGCATAACTATTTTGAATTTCGATGATAATAATTTCATCTTTTTTATTTTTTACTAAAATATCTACTCGATTGTATTTATCGGTTTCGGTTTCTTGATTACTTTCTGTATCAATTATCTCTAAAATAAAAATATCATCTTTAAGCAATTCGCTTAAAAATCCTTCTAAAATATTAAAATTTGCTTTTTGACGTAGCAATCGTTTTATCGCCCAATCAAACCTAACATGTTTTTGCGGTTTCATTTTCTTTAATTTTTGGTACTAAATTACGAAAAGACTACTGATTTGATTGCAGTTTGATAAAAAATATTTTCTTAATTTATCGAATAGTAAATTCGATACCAAGGCTTACTATTTACATTTACTACATCGAATTCATACAAACCTCCTTTATATAGATAAAGTTGGGTATTATCAATTTTTTTTGAATCTACGGCTCTTTCTTTTACGTACTCTTTCATATCTAAGTAAGTTTTTCTGTCATAAGTCATAAAGCCAAAAGCACCATTATCTCGCAATGAAATTGATTCATTTCCTTTAACTCTTTCTCCGTTATGAATGAAATACCCTCT
This sequence comes from Saprospiraceae bacterium, assembly GCA_045106825.1. Classification (GTDB taxonomy): domain Bacteria; phylum Bacteroidota; class Bacteroidia; order Chitinophagales; family Saprospiraceae; genus CAWVWD01. The sequence continues at coordinate 11,519 of JBGCFH010000201.1, forward strand.
GATATAAAATCTAACTGTTATGCCTTCTTCTCCATTTCGTTCTGTCTTATAATCGAAACAATCTGTAATAATCACATCTTCTAAGTCATTTTGTTCCGTATTGGCATATTTAAAAAACTTTTGTATTGTCATTAAATTTCCCATACAATCTTGTGAAAACGAGAAAATTGGTACTATTAACAACCAAAATATAAAATATATTTTTTGATTTGACATTTTTTATTTTTCTTTGGTGAAAGATAACATAGAGATATAAACTCAAAACCTATATATATCCCTTTATAAAATTTATTTCAAACTACGTGAATTTAATATTTTTTTCCAAAAAATCCCCAAATCACTTAAACAAAGCATCCAACAATTCTTCCACTTTTCCAATCGTATAAATATGAATATTATAGCGTTTTTGGTCTAAGCCTTTTGTATTATATTTAGAAATAAAAATGGTTTTAAAACCTAATTTATCCGCTTCTTGAATCCGTTGGTCAATACGATTCACGGCACGAACTTCGCCCGATAAACCGACTTCTCCAGCAAAACAAACATCATTCGGAATACCGACATCTTCCAAAGAAGAAATCAAAGCGGCAACAATCGACAAATCAATCGCAGGATCATCGACTTTTATGCCTCCAGCAATATTTAAAAATACATCAAATTGTGCTAACGGAAGATTACAACGTTTCTCTAAAACAGCTAATAACATACTCAATCGTCGCATATCGAAACCAGTCGCTGAACGTTGCGGATTCCCGTAAACCGCAGTGCTAACCAATGCTTGAGCTTCAATCAACATTGGGCGTAAGCCTTCAATCGTCGCAGAAATCGCACTTCCACTCAAGTCATCTTCTTTTTGTGAAATCAACAATTCCGATGGATTAGAAACTTCTCGCAAACCATTACTTAACATCTCATAAATTCCCATTTCGGCAGTCGAACCGAAGCGATTTTTTATCGTTCGTAAGATTCTATATGTATAATGTCTGTCGCCTTCAAACTGTAAAACAGCATCTACAATATGTTCCAATAATTTTGGTCCAGCAATCGAACCATCTTTTGTAATGTGTCCAATCATAAAAATCGGAATATTGGTTTCCTTAGCGAAACGCTGCATTTCTCCGGCACATTCTCGCACTTGCGAAATACTACCAGGAGCAGATTCGATATAAGGCGAGGAAACGGTTTGAATCGAATCCAAAACGATTAATTGTGGTTCAAGTGTTTGAGCGTGTTTCAATATTTTACTGACATTCGTTTCGGTCAAAATGTAGCATTCTTGATTTTTAAAACCAATTCTATCTGCACGCATTTTGATTTGTTCTTCACTTTCTTCACCAGAAATATATAGAACTTTCATATTGAGCGATAAAGCGATTTGTAGCATCAAAGTCGATTTTCCAATACCTGGTTGTCCACCAATTAACACCAATGAACCGCTCACAATTCCACCGCCTAAAACTCGGTTTAATTCGCCATCATAAGTCGGATAGCGTTGTGTCGTTCCAGTTTCTATCTTTTGTAAAGGTGTTGGTTTTGGAGCTTCTGTTCTGCCTTTTCCTTCTCGCCAAACCTTCTTTTTTTCTTCGTTTGTATCAGGTGTTTTTGATATAATTTCTTCAGTATAAGTGTTCCATTTTCCACAAGCAGGACATTTTCCTTCCCATTTCGCAGAAGTATTTCCACAGTCTGTACAAGCGTATATTTTTTTGACTTTTGCCATTTTTTTTAATGCTTCGTGCTTCGTATTTTAAAAGTTGAATTAAGTAAAGAGTAAACAATAACTTCGACAGTAATGAATCATCTTTTTCGCCCATTTTAGCCGTAAAAAACAGTCATTTATCCCGATAAATTCCTGTTTCTTACAGCTAAACTGAACAAAAAATCTTAATCCATTCTTTGTCGAGTTTATTATTGACTCTTCACTAAGTGTTGAAGATAGTAAATATTTTTTTAGTATTAAGTCAAATAAATGATGATAAGTTGGATATTTAGAAGTAAATAAATTTAGAGTCATGAACGAAAAATGTTGTTTTTTATTTTGTTTAAAATATTGTAACTAATTGATAATCAGACCTTACTGGTTTTAAAACCTGTAAGGTCTTTTGTGAAAAATATATTAACCTTCTTAATTACAATTGCAACATTTTAAAGAAAATTTCTGCAATGGGAATATTCAAATCTTGAATAAAATCGTAATAAATCCCAGGTGAACAATTAATATCAACAACGATATAACCTTCCGAGGTTTTGATGAAATCTAAACCAAAGCAAGTTCCGCCTATTACTTCACCGATTTTGAGTGCAATCGCTTCAATTTCGGCGTTTGGTTTTACATAAATCGTTTCTCCACCTAAACTCTCTTTATCGTAAACTTTCCAACCCGAAATTTTACTGCTTTTCTTTCGAAAACCGTAGAGAACTATTCCATTCATTACGGTAACGCCCGTCCATTCTTGCAAATCATTTTTATAAAATTTTTCTAAATAATAATTTTTCTGCAAATGATATTCTGCTGTATCTCTGAACTGTTCAAAACTATTGAGTTTGATAATTCCTTGTCCGAAAGAAGAACGACGAGGTTTTAATAAATAAGAAGACGTTTCAAAAAGTGGCTTTAATTCTTCTAAATTATCAGGACTTACTAAATACAATTCTGGTAAAGGAATTCCATGTGGATATAAGAAACTAAAAGCGGAGAATTTGTCTGTTGCTAAATTATAAAATGAGAAAGAATGAGAAACCTGAACCGACATTTCTAAGACTCGCAAAACTTCCAAATGATAACTATCACGACTTCTATCCAACATTCCTATCCAGATAAAATGGTCTAAATCGCTTAGACAAAAATCTCCAATATAGACTTTATAATTTTTAATAATCGCTTTACGAAAATCTAAGTTTTCATAATATTCTACATCTTTTTCGTCAAGGTATTTTATGAATAATTCATAAATACGTACGTCAATATGTGCAGGGTTTTTCATGGTAATTGAACGTGTTAAATCCGTTCTTGGCGGAATCCACAAACCTACTTTTAATCTGTTTTTCATATATTTTGATTATCTAATTTATTAATAATATTAAGGCTGATTATATTACTTTTGAGGTGTTGTTTTTTGCCATTGGTAATAACCATAAATACTTTGAATCGTAAAGATAAAACCGACAATAACGTATAAAAACATATCTCGATATAAACCAAAAGCAATACTTGTTAAACATTGTAATATTTGAAAAAGCCAACCTGAAATATGATTTTTTCCTAAAAATATAGTTCTTGCAATAATAAAACTCCAAAGCAATAATTCACTTAAAGATTTACCATCTAAACTATTGATAAAGAGTAAACTAACAATAAAAACAAAAATACTTATTCGATTGAAATATTGATGATATTTATGACTTGAATTATTAAAGTAATAATAGTTTTTAAGTGCCAAAATAGCCATCATAGATTGATTAATAATTGACATTAAAGAGTCTTTGAATAAGAATACATAGATAATTAGCAAGGACGAAACGAAATAGAATAACCAACCATTTTTGTTCTTTTTAGCTAATAAATGATTCATTACAAAAACAGCAGAAAGTCCGAGAAATTCAGCAATTACAATATCAATAGATGCATAAAGTAAATTCATGTTGTGTGTTTTGTTTTTCGCCATTTCCAATAACCATAAATCCCTTGAAAGGTAAAAATGATACTTTTAAAAACATAGATATATAAACCACGATACAAACCAAAAATAATACTAACGGCTTGTTGAAGAATTTGAAAAATCCAACCTTTATCATTCTTTTTTCCTAACAAAATGGTCTTTGTGATAATCATGCACCATAATACAAGTTCGCTGATTGACTTTCCATCGAAACCATTCAAAAAATAAAGACTTCCGAGAAAAACTATAATCGTCAACTTATCAAAAATAGAATGCCATTTGTTTTCAATTTGATGAAATAAATAATAATTCTTGAGTGCCAAAATGGCCATCATACTTTGATTAATAACAGAAATCCATGAATCTTTAAAATGCAAAACGTAAATAAGTGCAAGGGAAGACAGAAAATAAACTAACCAACCATTTTTATTTTTATGTGCTAACATCTGATACATCGTAATTGCACCAATTACATTTAGCAACTCTGCAATCAATAAATCAAGCGATGTATATATCATATTCGAGGATCTGTTTAGTTGTAAAATAGAAATCACAATTGCTAAATTTTGCTTCGCAAAATGCTTTTTTTACGCAAATTCACGCAGATTTTTTTTGATAAAAAAAATGATTTTGTTAATGAAAAATCTGCGTGAATCTGCGAAATCTGTGTGAGATGATTGTTTTGCAAGGCAAAACGTAATATTTTCGTTTTTAAGTTTAATATCAGCGAAACATAAAACAATAACACAAGAAATGTGAATTTGAACAAAAAGTCGAAGAATCCTTTAGATTTTATATTTCTTTGCATCTAAATTCTATAAATCATACTTATGCGTTGGTTATTCTTATTGATTTTAATTGTTCCAAGTTTTCTATTTGCTCAAAATTTTGATTTTGGTGGAACAATTGGCGTAAGCCTAACTTTTGGTACACAAGTCAATCGAATCGGAATAATCGCTAAAGGTTATACGACTTATAATCAATTTCAACTGAATGCACAAACAACCAATTTTTTTAATTTAAAAACATTTGGAATCGCAGAAGGCGGCTTAGAATCTCAAAACTCGGTTGGTTTCATTTATGGTTTTGGTGGAAATGATTTAGATGATTTTATAGCAATGATTGACATTTTAGGTAACCAAACTGGACAAAAAAATCATATTGGCTATGCCTATAATTTTTATAATGATGTGCATCGAATGAATCAAAAAACTGGAACGATTTCTATGCAATTTAATCGCTTGACTTTCATTACTGAAAACGATGCATTTTCATTTATTCCGCATGATAGATATCGAACGGCTGGAGCTGCTTTTAGATATCGACTTGATGAATTTACTTATCTCGCATTACAAATGACACTTTGGACAGGTGATCCTTTTTATATGACTGTTCAACCGATTTATGATGATTATCCGAATCCTTCTGGTTATGAAGATATGTCAGGTTCACGGTTTACGAACAATTCGCATGGAATTATAGCGGCTCAAGTTATACGATTATTACCGTATCAACAGCAAGTTTCGACGAATGTTGGTATAGATGCAGAGCAGATTCGTCATGCGTTACAAAATCGTTTTATCCATGATTTGCCATTTATTCCAAAAGGTTGGAATCCACCTCGACAACCACATATTCCGATGGTTGCGGAAGATGGAAAACCTTATTTATACCAAGAAGGACAAGTGATTCGCAAGGCAAGGTTTTGGGGAAATGTGAATATGAATATGCCTTATTTTTACTAATTATTAACGTTATTGTTCAGTAATGATGTATTTCCCACAGAGAATCACTGAGTTTTTTTTACAGAGTTGTAGAGACAATTATTCTATGGCTTTTCTAAAAAATGCACTCATTTTATCCATAATTTGATAACGCTGCATAATAGTATTTATAACACTTTCGTCAAATAATAAATCCAAATCAAATTCTGTAAAATAGTAAAATTGCTTATTCGCAATTAGAGCTTCTGTTTCAATATGTGGTTTAAACTCTTTCGGAATACGTTTATTTTTTTCGCCTTGAATTTCACCAAAATATTTTACAAATTCAGTTTCACTATATCGTTTTTTAAATTCCTCAGGTTTTTCTACAATTGCTCTTCTGACCTTAACCAAATCATCTTTTGAGACCATATACATACCACCATAAATGCGAAAATGTTCAGGTGTGATTTCTAAGTAAAATCCACTTGGTGCATCCATTTTGCTTCGTCCATAAGGTGAAATAATGGCAGTTGATTGTATTTTGTAAGGTGTTTTATCTTTTGAAAAACGAATGTCACGGTGAATCCTAAAAATCGCTTGTTTAGGTACGATTTGACTTATATCAGCATTATATTCAGATGCAGCATCAATCAATACTTGAACAAAACTTTTGAATGGTTCTCTAACACTTTTTTCATAACGTTTCTTATTTGCATGAAACCAATCTCGATTATTATTCGCTGCTAAATCTTGAAAGAAAATTAGAAAATCTGGTGTGAAGTAGGACATGGTTTTGGTTGATTCGTGATTAATAATTACTAAATATAACAACAATTTGGTATAAAATGTAAATATAAAATACAATTCAGACAACAATTTGTTTTAATCTTGTATTTAATTCTTAATTTGCAATTAACTAATCATGAACAAACTAATTATTAAAAAATGCTTTTTGAAACTCAAGATGGTTCACACTCTGTTTTTTCTGATAAATATGGTGTTAGTTACCATTCAAAATACGGAGCAATACAGGAGACACAACATGTTTTTATCAATGCAGGTTTGCGACTAAAAGCAGTTGAACAATCTGAAATTTCTATTTTAGAAATCGGTTTTGGAACTGGTCTAAATGCGTTTATGACGTATTTGGAAAGTGAGAAACGAGGTCTAACCATAGATTATATAGGTGTTGAAGCGTATCCGATTTCGATGGAAATAGCGAAAAATCTAAATTTTGCAACACAAGTACAACAGCCTGAAAGTCAATTTGTTTTGAATAAAATACATGAAGTAGAGTGGGAGAGAAGTGTTGCGATTAATGACCATTTCAAATTGACAAAAGTCAAAAAATTATTTGAAACGTTAGATTATGAGAATCAATTTGATATAATTTATTTTGACGCTTTCGCTCCAACTTCTCAGCCTGAATTATGGCAAATTCCATTATTAACATCAATGTATAAGGCATTAAAACAGCATGGAATATTTGTAACTTATTGTGCAAAAGGACAATTTAAACGAGATTTGAAAGCGATTGGATTTACAGTGGAAGCGATTCCTGGGCCTCCAGGAAAACGTGAAATGACCAGAGCTTTGAAATTGAAATAAATTATATTGCTCGTATCTGGCTTATTGCTAAAACTGTTAAATTGGTTTTTAGAATGGCAGCAATTCCCCATTTGACGTAATGAATGTGTTTAACCGCAAAGTTCGCAAAGTTTTTACGCAGAGAACGCTAAGTTTTTACGCAAATATTTGCATTCTCTGCTGTTAATTTTTTTAAATGGGGAATTGCTGTTAGAACGGTGAACGAAATGATAACAGTTTAAAAAAGAACAATCAATAAAATGAAAATCCAAATTCAATATTATAAATCACCAGTTGGTCAGTTAATTATCGGTGTTTATGATAATAAATTATGTTTGTGCGATTGGAAATATCGCAAGATGAGAAAAGGTGTTGATAAGCGAATCAAAAAAAAATTGAATGCAGAATATGTAGAAATGTCACATCCAATTATTGATAAAACGATTGAGCAATTGGAAGCTTATTTTGAGGAAGAACGAACAGATTTTGATATTCCTTTATTAATGGTTGGCACGGATTTTCAGCAAACGGTTTGGAATGCTTTGGTTCAACTTCCTTATGGAAAAACGGCTTCTTACTTAGAATTGTCTCGACAATTGGGCAACGAAAAAGCTATCAGAGCAGTTGCAACTGCAAATGGTGCAAATGCGATTTCAATCATTATTCCTTGTCATAGAATCATCGGAAGTAATGGAAGTTTGGTCGGTTATGCTGGTGGTTTGGCGGCTAAGAAAAAACTATTAAAATTAGAAAATGCATTGCAATCAGAGCAATTAAGTTTATTTTAAATTAACTTATTGATGTTTTGAATTATACCACGAATTACTCTAATTTATCAATTTTTTAGTTGAAAATTTTTGATGTAATTCGTGGCGATTTATAAAAACTCATCCGAGTATTTAAATTCGTTACTTTTCAATAACGGATTTTATTTTACTATAAATTTAGACATACCGATTCCTTCTAATCTTACAAAATAAACACCTGAATGAAGTGCCGAAACGTCGATTTGTTTGGAATATGTACGGTTACCATGAGTTGTTAATACTTTCTGACCTGAAATATTATAGATCTCTATTACTTTCAATTCCTTTTTATCAGAAACAACATTTAATATACCGTTTGTGGTAGGAACAGGAAATAGTGTTATTTTGTAATCTACAAGTTGAGGTTCAAAAGTATTCGTAATATCACAATCAAAATTTCCATAAATATTAACATTCGCAATACTTGCCCAATTAGAACTCGAACTATTACCCAAACCGATAAATTTGATATAACGAGCAGTTACACCAGCTAAACTAAATAATTGTTCTGTTTCTACGGTAGCATTTACAGTTGTACTTGTATCGGCATTAATAATCGTAGTGAAAGGTCCAAAAGGTTGGTCTGAAACAGCGATTGAAAAGGTTGTAGTTCTTTCATCGGCTTTCCAAAAATTAATACCAATTGCTGATAATTCTTGACTACAAGCGATGTCGAAAGTGATAGATACTTCTGCTGCTGTATCAGGGTTTCCAGTCCAATAAGTTGTAAAGTCATCGTCATAAGCATTGATTTCCATTATTTCAGGTTTGTCTTGCATACCTAAACTGGTCGTTGCGATAATCGGAATTTCTTCTGCAACAAATGTATTTAATTGAACAATAGATAGCGTATCTTTCAAATCACTTCCGCCAACGATTTCATCAATAAAAATTTCTCCAGTTCTTGTATTTCCAGTTGTATTTTCAAGAACGGTTGCCGTTACCGTTGTTGTACCAGAACCTGATGTAACATCTAAATCTAACCATGATATATTTTCTGTAATTGTCCAATCTACATTAGCAATAATATCAAAAGTCGTTGAGCCGGAATCTAAACTAAAGTTAAGTGTAGAAGGTGAAGTCGTCAAAGTAGGTGTTGAAACGATAGCAGAACCAAAACCAACTATTACACCAACATCTGCGGAATCATAAGGAAAATTGACACCGTTTGAACCAAATTCTTCTGCACCAGCATCAAAAATCACACTTCTATTTCCACCTAAAATATCCTGTGCCAAAAAGGCATAATTACCCATTGCAGCATTGATCGGTGTAGAACCGCTTGTAATTCTATGAAAGTTACCATCATCAACTAATTCGCCAGTGGCTAAATTTGTTAAATTTCCTTGTGAGATTGATGTTCCTGATGGCGTTGTTGTGACTTGATAAGCCGTATTACTGGTATTATACATGATGTTGTTGGCAACCGTTAAGTTTATAGGTTCTTCACTATTATTGTTTATCACCGTACCGACTCTTAATGCGTAATCACAATTGACAAACGTATTGTTAACAATTTGAGCATTTTTAACTTGATAATAGCCATTTAAAGGAGAATTAGTTGCTCCATTCATCACATTGATTCCGCCAGTTACACTGGAAGAAGCACCATTAGGTTTGAAAGAATTGATACCTTCAATATAATTATTATAAACTTTATGGCCTTCTCCAATTACACGAACACCACCACTAAATGAATTATTTTCTGCGAAAAAGTAATTGCCATAAACCTCACAATTATCACCATGTCGAAGTGTCAAACAACCCGAATATTTCCGAAAGGTATTGTTGTAATATTTATTCTCGCCAGATTTGTTGGAAATAACTTCTATTTCGCCAAAGAAATTATAAAAATAATTATCATAAACTTCAGAGAAAGAATTGCTAAGTGAGGTTGTACTTGTACCGATTCTGATAGCATCTTGATCATTATCATCTGTTACGCCATTGATAGGTGCTCTATCTGCAAAATAATTATGATGAATTTTTAAATAATCTGCATTTGATAATCCTCGGTTATCATTAATGATACTACCGATTCCATATTTGCCAATAAAGGAGTTATAAGCGATTTCATTATGTTCGCAATCATCAATATAAATCCACTTAAACTTCATTGTCTTTTGGCTTTCTGTACCATTGTAGTTATCAATTTTATTGTTAATCACTCTACAAGAATCGCATTCATTAAGCTTAAAGACAGGTTCTATTGTTGTGCCATTGTTTACGAGGTTTGCAGGATTTTGAAAAACTAATCCTGAAATGGTTAAGTATGAACCTTCCATCAATACTCGTGAGTTTCCCGTCATCAAAACTGCTCCAATATTTTGAGCGGTAATTTTAATTGGTGCAGCAGAAGTACCATTTTTGTTAATATCAATAAAGACATCGTTCCATGTTCCATCTGCTAAAATAATGGTTGTTCCAGGCGAAGCGGCAGCAATCGCATTGTTAAGTTCCGTTTGATTATTGACAATCTGAGCAATAGCAATATTGCCCATAACGAAAAACGCTAAGGTGAAAAATAATTGATTTAAATTCATAATAAATTATTAGTATAGGTAAAAATTTTGTGTAAAGATAGTAAGGGAATTTTATTACTTGTGATAGATTGAAGTTTACATTGGATTTGGTTCAGTGTAAACCCAAATTTAGCATAACATGAAATATGATAATTTGTGAAGCACATCACATACAAATTGATAGAGAAATACGTTTTAGTAAAGTATGATTCTTATTTTTAATAATCATACAAAAAGTAGTTTTTAGATTAGGTATTATTGTAAATAACTCACCTGTTGTTCCAAAAAATTGGAGATGATTACTTTTCTTATTATTGTCATACTTCTCGTTTTGAGAAGTTTTAAGAGTGATTTTTTGTTATTATTCATCAATTGATGAATAATAATTGTAATAGTAATAAAACTATCATATATTTATTTCTTATATACAAATGTGACTTGGCAACAAGTCGAAAATTAATTATTTTTAATACCAAAACACATTAAAATAAGATTATGAAAAAGATTACACTTACACTAATTGCAGCACTTTGTGTGCTGAATGTCTCTTTTGCTACGGTTTATTATGTTGATGACGATGCAGCAGGTGGAGGAGATGGCTTATCATGGGCAACGGCTTATGATGATTTACAAACGGCAATTGATGCTGCAAGTAGTGGCGATGAAATTTGGGTCGCTAAAGGTATTTATTATCCTACGAAGGATAAAACAGGAAGTATTCCTCTTTCGGCGAATGATCGTACCAAGACATTTTATATTGATAAAGCCATTAGTATTTATGGAAATTTCGATGGAGATGAAACAAGTACAGCAGAGAGAGTTTTTACATTGGTTAATCCTGTAACGGCTACTTCTGCAGATATTACGATTTTGAGTGGCAACTTATCGACGACCGGGGAAAATGATTTAAATTTAAATGGAAATATTTATTTATCTACTGGACTTGGTCTTGATAATTCCTACACAGTAGTACATATTAATAGTGCTTGTCAAATTAATGGTTGTTTTATCACCGCAGGAAATGCTACCAAATCTAGTGGCATGAATGAAGAAGTAAGTGGTGGTGGAATTTATGTAGAAAGTGATAATGCAATCATTGCAATCACCAGTGTTACAGGTTGCCTTGCTTCGCTTAATGGCGGCGGAATGTACATTAATAAAGATTATCTCTCTTCCAGCTGTTCTTTTTTTGGAAATGCAGCTGCTTATGGTGGTGGAATTTACAATGATGATTGTGGCTATACTGCTAATGCTTTTGGATTCATAGGTTGTTCGGCAGGCACTGATGGTGGTGCTATATATAACAAAAGCAGTGGTACAAATACAGGAAATATTACTAATAGCGTATTTTATAATAGCTATGCAGGAGGAAATGGCGGTGCTATATATAATGATGGAGTAAGTTCATTCACTAATAATATGATTAATTGTACTTTTACAAATCCTATTCCTGCTACTGCAAGTGGTGGAAACGGAGGTGCTGTTTATAGTGACGGAACAGTCTCTAATGTTATTTATAATTCTATATTTTATAATAATGCAGCCAGTTCAGCTAATGTTTTTTATAATAACGGTGGTTTGGCATTTACTTCAATACAATATTCCCTGTTACAAGGTGCAAATGCCACAGCAGAGAGTGTAGGGACAGTAGTCGCTGGTGACGGTATGTTATATGATTTAGATCCTCAGTTTACAGATATTACAATTGCAGGAATTGACCTGACTCTTAAAACAAGTTCTCCATGTATTAATGTTGGAGATAATACTATTTTGAATCTTTCAAGTATTACTACTGATGCACAAAATGCTACCCGTTTTTACTGTTCGACCACTGATTTAGGTGCTTTTGAACGTTCAAATGGTAAGGGATTAATTAAGCGTAATCAAGTGATAGAATTAGATGGTTCTTCACAGTATGTTGATATTGGAAATACGGTTAGTAGTTTTAATGATACGAAAGACTTCACGATTGAAGCTTGGGTTAATGTAATCGGATATGACGGTGCTGCTGATACGGAAACAATATTAACAAATAGAAGTGGAAGTAATGGTGCAAATTTATGTATCTCAGGAGCAACAACAGGCGTAAATGCAGGAAAATTAGCCTTGAAAATAGGAACTGGACAAACGCTTTATAGCACTTCAACAATTCCTGTTGGAGAATGGACACACGTTGCTGTCAGTTTTAAACATAATGGTTCTAATAGTAATACCGTTAGTTTTTATATTAATGGAGCGTTAGATGCTTCTACAAGTGCAGGAAATAACATAGCAACATCTTCTGCTAATACACTTATTGGACGTGAGACAGGTGCAACAGATGCGATAAATGCTCAAATAGAAGAGTTAAGAATTTGGAGTGATGTTAGAACAATGGAGGAAATTCGAAAATATAAACGTTTACTTTTGCCTTGTGGTGCAGCAGATGCTTTAGTGACTTATCAGTTTAACGGAGATGTGAATAATGCTTTAGAATTATCGACTATTTCTTCAAGTGATTATCAAGGTACAGCAGTAGGTTCTCCTACTTATATTAATTCTCAAGTCGTATTGAGTTTAGGTTGTTCGGAGTTAGTAAATGTTACAGGCTCAGGAGCAAATTCTGTTTCTAATGTAGATGGTTATGGTTTTTCTATAGACTTTACAGGGACACATCCGAACGGTGATATTGTATTGACTTATTTGGAACAAGATCGTACTGGTGTATCTCCTGTTAATGCGAATTTATCAGTAGGTGGACAGTTTGTAGTTGATAACTATGGTACAGTAACTACGGGGTTTGATTATGATGTAACTATGAATTTAGAATCAGGTGACTTTAGTAATGGAGCTGCTAATTATACTTTAGAAAGAAGAGATGGAAACAGTATGTTAGATTGGATTCCTATTGTTGTTGGTGCAACAGCCGTTAGTAACTCGCCAAAGTCAATTTCTTTCTCTGCAACAAGTGCTGATTTAGGGCAATTGTTACCAACTTTTGGAACAGTATTACCTGTTGAAATGACTATTTTTGAAGCAACTTTAAGAGAAAACAATGTTTATTTGGATTGGCAAACGGCTTCTGAAGAAAATAACTTAGGTTTTGATATTGAAAAAAGCATAGATGGTCGTAAGTGGGAAAATATCGGTTTTGTAGAAGGAAATGGTACGACTTATGAGTTTTCTGATTATCAATTTATTGATGAAAATCCTACCGTTGGTGTTAACTACTATCGCTTAAAACAAATGGATACAAATGGTCAATTTGAATATTCTGAAATTCGTACCGTACGTTATGGTAAAGCAAATACGATTGCTGTTTATCCGAATCCTACTAAAGATGTCGTTATCGTTGATTTAGGTAGTCAAAATGCTGATATTCAGGTATTTGATTTGACAGGTCGATTATTGATTAATACAAATTCAAATAATAATGCTATTCAAAATATTGATTTTGCTAATTTTGAAAACGGTGTTTATATTTTAAGAATCAATGGAAATGGCTGGCAAAAAGTAGAAAAGATTGTTGTTCAACACTAATCTTTTTATATTTTTTTAAATGATAAAGCGACTATTTCAGATTTTGTGAAATAGTCGCTTTTGATTTATATAGATAAAAATTTACATATTAGATAACTTCTTGAGCGGGAAGTGTAAAAAATATAGAAGTACCAATACCTTCTTGTGATTTTAACCAAATATCTCCACCATAATGTTTTACGATTTTTTTGCAAGTTGCCAAGCCTATTCCTGAGCTATCTTTACGATAAGAACCATTAAATAGCTCAAAAATATATGGTTGTAAACTGGTTTCTATACCTTTTCCATTATCGTGAACTTCAAATTGATAATATTTTGTTTTTTTATCTAACTGAACGTCAATGATAATTTCGGGGTTTGTGTAAGACTTTTTGTATTTAATAGCATTATCAATAAAGTTTTGAAAAAGCTGACTTAATAAAGAATCATGTCCTTTGAGTAAAGGCATTGACTTTGGTAAAGTTAGTATTGCGTTTGTATGTTCTATTTTTTCATTCAGACGACTTTGTACTTCTTCTATGATTTGCTCAAAACGAACTGATTTTGGAGTTGATAAACCTTGATCTAATTTTGATAATGCCAATAAATCGTCAATCATTCTACTTAATCGCTGAATATTAGTAGAAATAAATTGAAAATACTCTGCATCTTCTTTTACTAATTTACCATATTTTCGTTCTATCAATTTTGCAAAATTAGACGCAATTCTAATTGGTGCTTTTAAGTCATGAGCAGCTACTGCTGCAAAATTTTCTAAGTATTTATTAGTGATTTGAAGTTTTTCTAAGGTAGTTTCTAACTTTTGTGTCTGTGCTGCTAATAAGTTTTTTTGGCGTTCCAGTTCAGCGTTCGTTTCTCTTACCTGTTGATTTTCGATTTGAGTACGTTGTATGTTGTCGATTTCATTTTTTAAATGATAAAATGCTTTGAAGTAGAATAACGCCTTATCTGATTGCTTCAAGTTCTCATAGATAAACGATAGTTTCTCATATATCGTAGCAATTTTTCGCTTGGCTTTATGTTGTTTGGCAGTTTTGAGTGCTTCATTGAAAGTATCAATGCCTAATTGCCATTTTTCTTGTGCAATATAGACTTTTCCTAAATCAATTAGTGTTGTCGTAACAGCATTAGTTAGCCCGTTTTCTTGCCTAATTTGTAAGGCTTTTTGATAATAATCAATTGCAATTTCAAACTTTTGTAATCGAAAATGGACAAAGCCTAAGTCATGACAATTTCGAGCTAAAAACGGAATATTTGCTTTTTTCTTACTTTTTTTCGCTGCTTTTTTTAGATAAACTAATGCATTTTCAAATTGCTCTAAGCCAATATATGCCTTAGCAATACCATTCAAACTACGATTCTCAATGTCAACAATATTCCAATTTTGAACTAAATGATATAATTGCAAATGTTTGTTCAACATGGCATTATAATCTTGTAATTCACCGTACATCTCTGCAACTTGATATACACTAATCACATAACAAAACTGGCTGAAAGGTTGAGTTATTTCAAGATTTCCATAATCAATCGCCTTCTGAAGTACAGATAAGGCTTCATCAATTCTACCCAGACTTCTCAAACTTACACCAACTGCACTAAAATAAGCTACTAAAATATCTGTGTTGATTTTGTTGAACTTATTAAGAGTGTTCTCGTCTAATTTTTTGAAAACTGCTTCGTAGTTTTGTTTTTTATACTCTAAGAAAGATATACAAATTTGTAAAAGAAATTGGTCATTTTCAATAAGTGGATAATCGGATATAGAATTGAGCAGCGATTGAATTTCAATGACTTCCTTGTTAGGAATATACATCAATTGAGGAATTAACAAATTTGCTAACTCTGTAATTTTGCTATTACTATCAGTTTGTAATAGAGTTCTAACTGATGCTAAATAATTCATTATAGATGAAAATTAACAATGATTAATTACTCTATATGACCAATTTTCGTACCTAAGTCGTTTTATTAAAAATATTTAATATTTAAAAATATATAATGTATTGATAATAAAATCATAAAGTATTTGAAAAAATGTAAATTTTATGTAAAAAAAATGAACCAACTTATTTATAGCATTTTCTATTATTATCTCAACAACTTCGATTTCTGCATTTGAAATTCTTCCTCGGTCAAAATTCCCTTTTCTCTTAAATTTGCTAATCGTTCTAATTTAGCAATTACATCATCTGTTAACTCCATCATTTTAGGTGTTTTTTCTGCCAAACGTCTCGTCAAAGCATAACCATTTTTGACAAAACTCTCAAATTGAGGTTGAGTTCTTAAATACGCCAAATGATCGTGCGTTCTAACTTTATCAAAATTGCTATAACCTTGTTCTACGGCACGTTGTAAGTGCATAAAAGCCGCTTGAGTATTCTCTTCTAAAGAATATAGACACGCCAAATTAAAGTTGATTTGTGGATCATGAGCTTGTATTTTCAATGATTTTAAATAAGACTGAATCGCTCCACGAAAATCATAATCACGATATAATTTTGTACCTTCTACTTTGAATGGATTTGATTTATTTTCTACTTTTCGTTTTGACGATTGTTGACGATGACGTTGAGGACGTTGTTTTTGATAAACATCATCACGACGACGGTTTTGATTGGTAGACGTTTGTCCTTGTGTGTTTACATTAATATTTACATTGTTTGCTTGTCGTCTATGACGATATAGATGTGGATTATATTTATAATTAAAATCATCGTCATCCATTGTTAAAAAAATAATGCCATCAATGAAAGCAATAAGCCATGTCAATGGAAACCAAAAGAAAATAGCATACAAAATACCTTTTCCTACTTCACCCAAATAGAATCTATGTACACCAAATACACCAACAAAAAATGCTAAAACTCCTGTTGCAACCTTACTTTTCATATGCTTTTCAAAAATATAATTAAAATGTTTACCGTAATATCTTATGTTAAAATGCTGACCTTAGAATTAGTAATTAAAGAATGTACATTTATATTTACAAATCTTCAACCTCAAAATCATGATTTAAATCTAAAAAGACAACTAATTAACGCAAAAATGCCATAATAGGTTATTATTTTTAGACGAATTGCGAATTACTTTATAACAATGATGAAAAGATTGATAGAAATCGCCTTAATTGAGTTGATTATTTTTTTGCTTCTATGGTTTTGGAATGGCTTTTTAGCCTTCTATTTGACGGTAGCGTTGACTTTTATTTGCTTTTTTATTTTGATAATTGCACTAATCGCTGAATGGATTGAAGCCTCAAAAGTCAAACGCATTTATTTTTATGCGATGACAGTTTCCATTATCATTCCATGGATTTCTGCTGCTATTGTTTACATTTTAGACTTGAATATTACTGTTTTTTGATTAAACTCATGTTTCGTTGATACTAAATTTAAAAACGAAAATATTACGTTTTGCCTTGCAAAACAATCATCTCACGCAGATTTGTCATTAACAAAATCATTTTTTTATCAAAAAAATCTGCGTGAATCTGCGTGAATCTGCGTGAAAAAAGCATTTTGCGAAGCATAATTAGCAATTGTGATTTCTATTTTACGTTTTAGCGAAACGTGAAATTAAAATAATCCTAAATCAACCTATTTTAATATTAGGAATGTTGTCAAAGGCATAAACTTTGTTAAAACTATTTTAAGGCACTTTACAATCTACTGATAATGAATTAGTTTAGTGTTAATTAAGTCAACATTCAAATTCAATTTTTTATGAAACATTTATTATTATCTGTTTGCGTAATATTAGGATTTTCATTTACGCAAAAAACAACTACATTAGAACCTGTAAAATGGAAATTTTCAACTGAAAAAATTAATGGTTCAACTTATTTAGTGATGAAAGCCAATATTCAAGAAGGTTGGAAAATGTATGGTTCGTTTCCAACATTGAGTACAAACTATGAAGAATGTAATGGCGATTTAGGACCAGCTTGTTTAGAAGTTGAAGTCGAAGAAGGTAAGTCATTGTTAATCGGTGATGTTAAAAGTACAAAATCTCCTAAAAAAAGCTATGACAAAGTATTTCAAGGCGAAATCACTTATTATACCAATAAAATAGAATTACGCCAAAAAATTAAAAATGTTCCTAATCAAAAAATCGCAGGTTACGTTTATTTTATGTCTTGCAATGACGAGAAATGTATGCCGCCAAAATACGCAGAATTTGATTTAACGATTGCTAAATAAAAATATTGAAACGAAAATAGCTTAATAGACTTTATTCTAAATAATTTCGTATGAAGCTAAATTATCTTTTATCGCTACTCTTCGTTAACAAAATACTCATGTAGCTAAGGCTACACTCCGTTTTTGTCGCCTCGATTAGCAATAAAATCTTAATTTCCATTCA